>JAEZLD010000124.1 GCA_023415335.1 Bacillota bacterium
AAAGAGGTAAGGCAGAGGGAAAGTATGTGATTATATTCCATAATAGAGTGCTTTAATGGTTAAAAAGGGAAGGTATAGGAAAACATCCTGAATGGATGTTTTCCCCCTACAGCTTCATTTCTCAAACATTCCCTTTATCACAGCCTGATAATCCTTTACCATAACCCTGCCCTTAGCGTATACGCTGTGTACCTTAAGGTCTTTATCGAGCAGCAAAAGGTCTGCATCTAAATCCTTCTCTACATGTCCCTTGGTTGGAAGCTTAAGGAGCCTTGCAGGGGAGGAGGTAAGTGGTATAAGGGCAGTTTCAAGGGGAATACCATTTTTTACACAGCCCCTAATTATGTTAAGGTTGGTATCAGTTGAACCTGCCTCAAGCCTTACCAGGTGGCCGTTATCATCGAATATGGGCATGCTTCCTCCTGCATCTGAACTCATGGTAATGTGGGAGGTATCCACTCCTTTGTCCAGAAGCTGCTTATATGCATCTACTGGATGCACTACGTCGTCATTGTCAGGTACTATTCCTGTGGTTATATCTATGTAGCCTCCCATGGCTGCATACTCTACAGCCTGCTGGAAAAGCCTTGAATTCCTGTTTACATGTGTAGGCAGGATATTTTCAAAGGGTATTTCAGAGTTCTGGTGAAGAGAAATGAGTGGGTCAAGCCCACCTCTTCCATCTCCTAAATGTAGCTGCAGTACTCCGCACTTTCCGGAAAGCAGTCCTCCAACCCTGGCCTCGCTGGCTATCCAGGTAAGGTCATGATCTGCAGGGTGGCTGCCACGGTGGTCAGATATGGCAAGCTCTCCTATGCCTATGATTTTGTCTATAAGTATTATATCCCCCCTGGGGTTTCCTGTAAGGGTTCTTGCAGGATACTCATAGGAGCCAGACCAACAGTAGGTGGTTATGCCTTCTATCTCCAGTGCTCTTGCACAGGCCAGAAGATCAGCCATACTTCTGGTGGTTCCATCAGTACCCAGCAGACCTAGGCAGGTGGTTATCCCATTTAAGGTCAGGTCGGTTAATGTAAGCCTTGGGGTGCGTGTGGCATAGCCTCCTTCGCCTCCTCCTCCTGCTATGTGTACATGATGGTCTACAAGTCCCGGGGTAAGAATAAGCCCTGAGGCATCCACTATGTCTATTTCGGGGAAGTTGCCTGAAGGTAGTGAAATGCTTTCTGAAACATAGGTTATTTTTCCTCCAGCTATAAGTACATCGCTTATCCCTATATGCTCAGGAGTATATACATCGGCGTTTTTTATTAGAATCATCTTTATATCACCTCTCCTTTAGGTTCTGCAAAAACAATATAAAACATAATTACATTGTAAAAAGCTCCTTAAGCTCCTCCTTGGTGATGGAGGATAGAAGGCTTTCATCGGTGCTTCCCTGGCCTACTACATCCTTTATCATGGAGCTTTTCCTCTCCTGAAGAGCGCATATCTTCTCCTCAATGGTGCCTCTGGATATGAGCCTTATGACCTCCACAGTCTTCTGTTGTCCTATTCTATGGGCCCTGTCCGTGGCCTGATCTTCTACAGCAGGGTTCCACCAAGGGTCGTAATGTATTACTACATCTGCTCCTGTAAGGTTCAATCCTGTTCCTCCAGCCTTAAGTGATATAAGGAAAACATCCCCCTTGCCGCTGTTAAAGGAATTTACCATATCAAGTCTGCACTCCGGTGGAGTTGAGCCATCTAAGTATATGGTGGAAATGCCTGCTGAATCCAGCTTTCTTTCAATAATCCTCAGCATGGAGGTGAATTGGGAAAACAGCAGCACTCTGTGGCCACCCTCAAGGGTCTCTTCTAAAAGTTCCTGTAATGCTAAAAGCTTTCCGCTTTCTCCCTGATAGCCCTCAAGGAATACAGTGGGGTCACAGCATATCTGCCTAAGCCTTGTAAGAGCTGAGAGTATTTTAAGCTTGCTTCTTTTTAAACCTTCGGCAGCTATTTCATCCTCCAGCTCTCCCTTTACTGCAGCCAGATAGGCCATGTAAACCTCCTTCTGTTCCTCTGTCATCTCTACCAGCAGCTTGTGCTCTATTTTAGAAGGGAGCTCAAGCATTACATCCTTCTTAAGCCTTCTTAATATGAAGGGGCGTATCCTTTTATTCAAGTCCCTTAGAGCATCAGCGTCGTTGTTCCTTACTATGGGAACCTCATATCTTTTTGTAAACTTGGCAGAGGATAGCAGGTATCCAGGCATAAGAAAGTCAAATATGCTCCAAAGCTCCGTAAGGGAGTTTTCCATAGGGGTTCCTGTAAGAGCAATATATCCACCAGCCTTTATCCTTTTAACGGATTTGGCATTCATGGATAGGGGATTTTTAATCTGCTGTGCTTCATCCAGTATACAGCAGCAGAACTCAAAGTCCTCATAATCATCAATATCCCTGCGAATAAGGGGATATGAGGTTATGATCACGTCCATGTCTCCAAGCTCCTGAAGCTTTTCTGTACGTGTTGCTTTGCTACCTGAAAGAACAAGAACCTTAAGCTCAGGGGAGAAGCGCTTTATTTCAGATTCCCAGTTATATATAAGGGAGGTTGGAGCTACTACCAGTGCTGGTCTCCTATTGTTTATCTGCTCAGATAGCTCAGAGGATAAAAATGCTATAGTCTGAAGAGTCTTTCCCAGTCCCATCTCGTCTGCAAGAATTCCTCCAAACCCATTATGATATAGGGACTTCATCCACTTAAAGCCGGTTTTCTGGTAATTCCTAAGGACCTTATCCAGGTGGGGCGGAATGCTATAATCCAGATCCTGTATATCTGTTATATTACCTACCAGCTCTCTGAAGCTTTTGTTCCTTTCTATATGCTCGATAGAGGTGTTGGTTAGAGACTGATCTATATAAAGTGCATTGTACTTTTTAACAAGCATTTTATCCTTGGCCAGCTGGGAGTCCTTTATATCCAGATAATCCAGTATCCTGCTTACCTCTATTAGCTCAGGAGAGGTAAGAGGAACAAAGCTTCCATTTTTAAGACGGAAATATTTTTTATTTTCCTTCAGTGAATGGAATATTCCTACAAGCTCCTTTTTATCCACCCCTTCTATATCAAAGCTGAATTCTAGAAGGTTGCTGTTTGTAAGCCTGACAGAGGCCTTATAGCTTTCGGAGGAGTATATTTTTATCTGTTTGAATTCTTCAGAATAGTATATGCTGCACTTTTTACCCAGCTCTACCATGCCTACTGTTAGGAATTCTACCAGACGCTCCTCATCCCTAAGCAGGTAGTTTTCCTCCCTCTTCCTGAAGCCTGATTTTTCAAGAAGAGCCAGTATCTCTATTTCCTCCTCCACATCCCTTATAAGCAGGGGGGAGCCTTCTTCAATATGTGGCATTACAGGATTTATGGTTATATCCCCGTATATGAAATGTACAATGGCCGCAACCCCTCCATCAGCTTTATCCAGGTATATTTCAGGCTTCAGGGGAAACTCTATAAAGCTTTTTCTAAGAGCAGGGTCTATATTTATAGAGGAGCTTATCTTTTTAAGTCCAGGCATAATATATGAGGCAATTTTTTCTCTTTCATTATTCTTGAATGTAACCACATTGGACTTTTCCTCTACGAAGGCATTGTAAAGGGGGAGATAAATGCGGTACTGCTCCTTAGGAAGGTTATATATGCTGCCCTTGTAGAAAAAATAGTGTCCATCTGTTGTCAGAGGTATAGGCAATCCATCTGAATGGTATAGTAGTATTTCGCCGTTCCTTTGCTTTAAGTTAAATTCCACAGGAATGGGTGAGTTAAGAATATTAATGTTCTCATACTCCCTCCCAAGGATAGTGGCTTTTATGGCCTTATTCTTTAGTATGCTGAAGAATCTTTTGGTCTGTGTATCTGTGAGGAAGGCCTTCTTTCCACTTAAAAGCTTGTTGTCATTTCCATAGCTGTTTCTGGATTGAGGAATGGAGAAATCTATTTCATAAATCTCCAAAAGTAGGTCTATTATATCCTGGTCAATCCCATTAAAGCTGTGAACCTTTGGATTAAAGGAAAAGAACTTGCCGTAATCAATGGTTCCACTATCTGTGCTTATGGAGTAGAGAAACTGCTTTATGTTTTTTACTACATATGTACGGTCCTCGCCTATTCTAAGGTCTATGGAGGATATCCTGCCTGTTATGTATTCAAAGGTGTAACCTACCTCCAGCTTAAGCTCCTTTTTAAGCTCTGGGAGCTCTTGTGTAAAGCCTTTTTTTAGAAGATTCACCAGCACATCAGTTTTACTGAAGCCTTTAAGCTTATTGATACCGCTTGAAAGCTCCTGTTCATACATGTACTTAAAAAGCAGTGCAACTATATGTTTACATGGGGTTTTACCTTCATAAAGAGAGCGGAAGGCTTCACAGGTACAATCAAAGCCTGCTATAGAACCACTACTGCCTATAAGGGCTTCACATTGATAGAAAAAATCCTTAACTGAGGATTCCACCCTTCCATATACTCTTGTACCGGAGCTTTCACCGGTTATGTATTCCTGGGTATCAGAGTCCATAAAGGCTACCTTGTTGCCTTTAAAGTATTCAAGCCCCTTGTTATATGAGGAGGCTGTAGCTATATCATGAATGGCTGACGCCTTAATGTTATCCAACCTTATCACCGCCTGTTGATGATGTGAGTAAAAAATACCCATTCTTTTATTATACCTCAAAGTATGAAATAGAAAAATCAAAATAAATTGTTACGACCTCTTGACAATTGCATTATAAATAAAGTAAACTGAAAAAGATGGCAAATATTACAGAAGGAGGTAGGAACTATGAAGATTAATAGAATCAGAACAGCTTACGGAATTAATAGTGCATCTTCAAATGCATATGGCATTTTTATGCCTTTTTTTCAACTACTCAACCCTGCCTCGGAGAGAGAAGCCTGATAGGTTTGTATAGCATTGTACAGAACCAGGCTGTGGGGGTTGAGCCCATGGCCTTTTTATATGCCTTAAGGAGGGTAGTGCCACGTACTCCTTATCATATATGCTATGAGAAGTCATAGGAGCCATGGGATATAGTGACGCAGGTATGAGCGTCATTTATAAACCGTGGCTTTTTTACGCTTATTATATGATGAGACGGAGGGAATTTAAATGAAGCGAGAATTGAAATACGCTTTGAAACACAAAGGACTTATTACAATATCATTCATATCCATGCTTATAGCATTGATTCTGGATTTATGCAGCCCGCTGCTGTCTAAGACAATAGTAGACAGGGTACTGAAAAATGGTGAGATGAACCTGCTGCTGCCTGTGCTTATAGGATATGGAATAATAGCAGCCTGTAGAAGTATTTTTGGATACTCCAAGGAATTCTGTGCAGATGTAATCGGCCAGAAGGTAAGCTATGGCCTTAAAAGGGACCTTTTCAAGCATCTGCAGGGACTTCCTTATAAGTATTTTGATGGAATGAATACTGGAGAGATTATGTCCAGGATGGGCGAGGACATAGACAACGTATGGAAGGTAGCGGGCTTTATACTTATGATGGCCATAGAGCAGGGTATCTACTTTATACTTGCAGCAGCTATGCTCTTTTATATAAACTGGAAGCTTGCTCTTACAAGTCTTGTAACCATGCCTATAATAGCTTATCTGGCAGTCAGGTATGAAAAAGAAGATGGTGCGACCTTCGAGAAGATAAGTGACCAGGGTGCCGTAATCAACACCACTGCCCAGGAGAATATTGCAGGAGTGAGACTGGTAAAGGCCTTTGCCAGGGAGAAGCATGAGATAATGAAATTCCTTGGAATGAACAAGGAGAATTTATCACTTAACATGGAGCAAAGCGGGATTACTGCAAAGTATTATCCATTGATGGAATTCCTGTCCAATCTTTCTGTTGCCTTTGTAATATGCATAGGCGGAGTACTGGTGATAAAAAAGGAGCTTACAATAGGAGACCTTTTTGCGTACAGTCAGTATATATGGATGATGATCTGGCCAATGAGAATGCTGGGATGGCTTACAAACATGCTTGCTCAGGCTAAGGCATCTGCAAAGAAAATAAATAAGATATTTGATTTGGAGCCTGAAATTAAAAATGCAAAGGACTGTATCAGTCCTGATAGTATTAAGGGGAATGTAAGCTTTAAAAATGTATCCTTTAAGTACAACAGTGAGTATGTGCTTAAAAATGTAAGCTTTGAGGCTGAAAGTGGCCAGACCATAGCAATTATGGGAACCACAGGAGCAGGCAAGTCTACAATTACCAGCCTTATAGGCAGATATTATGATACTTGTGAGGGAGAAGTTTATATAGACGGTATAAATGTAAAGGCTTTGGACCTGAAGACCTTAAGAAGGAATATGGCAGTAGTGCCACAGGATACCTTCCTTTTTTCAGAAACCGTAGAGGCCAATGTTAGCTTCTCAAAGGAAAATGCAGCTCATGAGGAGATTGAAAGGGCATGTATGGATGCTTGTGCACATGAGTTCATTTCACAGCTGGAGGATGGATATAAAACAATAATCGGAGAAAGAGGAGTGGGACTTTCAGGAGGGCAGAAGCAGAGAATTGCCATCGCAAGAGCACTTCTAAGGGAAGCCGCCATACTGGTTCTGGATGATTCCACCTCAGCTCTTGATATGGAAACTGAATACGAGCTTCTGAAGAATCTTCAGTCAAGGAAAACAAAGGCAACAACCTTTATTATTGCCCATAGGATATCAGCAGTTAAGAATGCTGACTTAATACTGTTTGTAGATAAAGGAAGGATAGCTGAAAGAGGAACACACGAGGAGCTTTTAGAACAGAAAGGGATGTATTACCAGGTCTACTGCCAACAGTTCAGGGACTTTGAGGATGATGTATCCATGGATGAGGTGATATAATGGGTAGAAATGCAATAAAGAATGATGAGCTTTTAAAAAAGAGCTCAAGGAAGAGAATAGCAGGGTGGTTGGCCTCATACCTGAAGCCATATAAGCTTAAGGTAGTGCTAGTCATAGGACTAATGCTTGTGGTAATGGTGTGCAATCTTATGAATCCCTACTTCCTTGAGATAGCAATTGATAAATATATAGAGCAGGGAAATATTAAAGCACTTATAGCCATAGCAGCTGTTATGATTGGGGCTAACCTTATTTCTATGATGGCATCCAGGAAAAGAATACTTATGATGGCACAGGTTACCAATGATATATTGGTAAAGATAAGGCATGAACTCTACTGCCATATACAGAAGCTTTCCTTCTCCTTTTTCGACAACAGGCCTGTAGGAAAGATACTAGCAAGGGTAATAGGAGATGTGAACGCACTTCAGGAGCTTTTTACCAACAGCGTAACCAGTTTTATACCGGAGATTATGACTCTTGTCTGTGTTACCGTGGTTATGTTTACAATGAACTATAGGCTGGCAGCAGCTGCAGTAATAATAGTGCCTATATTGGGCTTATCTATGTACTTTGTAGAGATAAAAAGCAGAAAAAGATGGTTGGCATACAGGCAGAAAAGATCCAATGTAAATGCCTATACCCATGAGGACTTCTCGGGAATAAGAGTGGTGCAGGCTTTTGCAGAGGAAGAAAAAACTCAGAAAACCTTTAATGGAATGGTTAAGGAAATGACAGATGCATTTGTCTCTGCTGTTAAGCTGAATGATTTGTTTTGGCCTATGGTGGATTTATCCTCTGGAATAGGAACAATCGCAGTATACTGGTATAGTACAAGGCTTATAGGCGTAGGAGAGCTTACAGTAGGAACTCTTGTAGCCTTTACAATGTATATAGGAATGTTCTGGAGGCCTCTATCCAATATAGCGGGCTTCTACAACACATTGATTACCAACTTTGCAGCAGCAGAGAGGATATGTGATATACTGGATGTAAAGCCACAGGTTTACGATATGGATAATGCTTTGAATATGCCCAAAATAAAGGGGAGCGTGGAGTTTAATGATGTGACCTTTGGTTACGAGGATGGTACCATAGTACTTGATAAGGTAAGCTTTAAGGTAAGACCTGGAGAAACTATAGCCCTTGTAGGGGAGACAGGAGCCGGAAAGACTACCATTGTAAACCTTTTAAGCAGGTTTTATGACCCCAATAGTGGAAGGATACTAATTGATGATATGGACATAAAGGATTGTGAGCTGGAATCTGTAAGAAGCCAGATGGGAATAATGCTTCAGGACACATTCCTGTTTTCGACTACCATAATGGAAAATATCAGATATGGAAGGCTTGATGCTACCGATGAAGAAGTAATGGCAGCAGCTAAGGCTGTAAGCGCCCATGAGTTCATTGTTAATCTGGAGGATGGATACAACACTGAGGTCAATGAAAGGGGTTCCAGACTATCAGTTGGACAGAGGCAGCTAATATCCTTTGCCAGAGCCCTTCTGGCTAATCCGAGAATATTAATATTGGATGAAGCCACTTCTAATATAGATACCACTACAGAAGTGCTGGTACAGAAGGGGATAAAAAGACTTCTTGCAGGTAGGACCTCCTTTGTAATAGCCCACAGGCTGTCTACCATCAGGGACTGCGATAGGATAATGGTTGTTGACGATGGAAAGATAAGAGAAAGTGGAAACCATAATCAGCTTATGGATAGAAAGGGAATATACTATGACCTTTACATGTCCCAGTACAAATTTCTAAATGAAGGAGCATAGCCTATTTTAGAAAGCAAACTAAGGATAATGCCCTGTTGAATATCATTCAACAGGGCATTATAATATATGTGATTTATAGAATTATTATGGGGGGAGCCCAATGTTTGATACGCACGTACATACATTATTTTCAACAGATTCCAGAATGAGCATAGACCAGCTTCGAGACAAAATTAAATTAGAAGGTATAGGTGCAATAATAACAGAGCACATAGACCTGGATTATCCGGATAAAAACAAGTTCAGGTTTAACCCCAAGGAGTATTTCGATGCCTATGATAGGTACAGATGCAGCAATCTGCTGCTTGGAGTAGAGCTTGGCTTAGGCGATTCTAATAACAAAGAAAACAGAAGTATAGCAGGAGATAACCCCTTTGATTATGTAATAGGATCTGTTCATGCTGTGGATGGACAGGACCTCTATTTCGAGGACTTCTATAAAAACAAGGGAAAGCATGAGGCATATGTAAGGTACCTTTCAGCAATGGCTAAGGCTGTTGAAGAAGGAGACTATTTCGATTGTTTGGGACACATAGACTATATATGCAGATATGCAAGATATGATGACAGGGAGTTATACTGCAAGGAATTTTCAGAGTATATTGACAGGGTACTGCGAGCTGTAATAAATACAGGAAAGGTTTTGGAGCTTAATACCAGAAGGCTTGGAGATGAAGGGGTAAAAGAAAACCTTATAACTATTTATAAGAGATATCAAGAGCTTGGTGGAAGATATGCGACACTAGGCTCAGATGCACACACCATAGATACAGTAGGCTATTGCTTTAAGGAGGGATTGCAAATGCTGATGGACTGCCGCCTAAAGCCAGTATACTTCAAGGAAAGAAGGATGGAATACTGTATATAGCTTTTAATTTTCCTTATTATATGATATGCCTATAAACGCTACGGCTAGATATATGCGGAAAAAGTCGAAATATAGGCAAGCATATAAAATACGTGAAAAGATTTGTACAATATTGGAATTTTCTGTTACAATATACTTAGGGTCAATTACAATAGGAGGTGGTTAAAATAGAACCTCTTGAAACAAAAGAAGAAAAGGTGTCATATCTAAGAAAAATAAGCAAAGATCTTGAAGATTATCTGAGTATTTTAGATAGTGTAAGTTATGCTATAGTTGTACTCAACAAGGGGAAAACTATTTATGGAAATACTGCGTTAGAAAATTTGTTGGGTTATAGTATTGAGGAAATTATCGATCTTGACTGTAGGACTGAGGAGGATAAAAAACTAAGTGATGAATCCTTAACATATTTTGATGAAGACAGGAAAAGAATATCCTATCCTGAACACACTGTTATTAACTTAAAATGCAAGGATGGAACTTACATGTATGTGGAGCTTTGCAGTAAAACTACAAGTGTTAGAGACTATGAGCTTACTGTTATCACACTTAACCAATTCTTACCTCCATCAGAAAAAAGAGAACTGGCTAAAAGGAATTACCAGCTCTACATGGTACTTGTGGAGTTTTCTCCTAATGCAATAATAGTCCGTTCAGAGCATGAGATTATCTATGTTAATAATGCTGCCGTAGAACTTCTTGGAGCAGGAACAAAGAAAAATGTAATTGGAAAAATGCCAAATGAGTTCTTAGAAATAGATGATAGCGATAATAAGAATGTTCTTGATGGCAAACAGATGAAATATAGCTGTGGAAGGATTAATGCATATGAGCAGAGTATGGTGCGAAAGTGTGATGGAAAACATCTGGATCTGGAACTTTTAGCTACTCTTATACCATATGAAAATAAAATGGTGTCTTTGGTATTTGCAAGAGATATATCTGAGCGAAAAATAGCAGAAGAATTTAAACAGACTATAGTGCAGCAGCAGTTTATGTTGGACAAGGCACATGAGTATGATAAGCTCAGAACGGAGTTCTTCTCCAATGTTTCCCATGATCTGAGGACTCCTCTTAACGTAATGTTGAGTTCCCTGCAGATGCTTAACATTATGATGAAGGAGGACTCCTTCATCGAAAAGAAGGATAAGTTTATAAACTATATTGAAATGATGACCCAGAACTCAAAGAGGATGCTGAAGATTATAAATAATATTATAGATATGGCAAGGATCGATACAGGATTTATGCAGCTTTATATACATAATTATAACATAGTAGAGGTTATAGAGGACATAACTCTCATGGTTGTAGAGTATGCCAGAAACAAGGGGATAACCATACAGTTTGATACGGAAATTGAAGAGCTTATAATGGCATGTGACAAAGATAAGATAGAAAGAGTGATGCTGAATCTGCTTTCCAATGCTGTGAAGTTCACCAGTGAGGGAGGAAGAGTGCTTGTATACATGTCAACCAACCTTAAGGCTGATAAGGTTTATATATCAGTAAAGGATGATGGAATAGGAATATCAAAGGAGAAGCATGACTGGATATTCCAAAGGTTTGCCCAGGAGGACAATTCTCTTACCAGGATGGACGAGGGCAGCGGCATAGGACTGTCAATTGTCCAGTCCTTGGTAGAGATGCACAACGGTAATGTAACGCTTGTTTCTCAACCTGGGAAGGGAAGCGAATTTATTGTAGAGCTGCCTGTAAGAATGGTCGATGAAGACGAGGAAATGCTCTCACATACTATTGATAATAAGGTTAATGAAACCAGAGTAGATGTAGAATTCTCAGATGTAACATATTTATAAAAATAAAGGTCACAAGAGTCCTTTATTTTTTGCGCGAGAATTCTACATCAGTTTTAAATATATACTATTTTAAGTATAAAAAAAGGAAAAATAGATGAATTATTAATGGTTATATGATAAAATTGATTTGAACCATAACTAAATCTTAATAGTGAGGTCAAAAATGTACAATTAATCTTAGTTTTCAAAGGAGGATTGGACAGATGAGCATAAAGGATACAAAAGAGAAATCAAAGGGCTTCATGAAGGAATTCAAGGAGTTTATTTCCAGGGGAAACGTGATAGATATGGCAGTAGGTATTATAATAGGTAGTGCCTTTACAGCTATAGTGAAGTCCCTTGTAGATGATTTGATTATGCCTGTAATAGGGCTTATAACAGGAGGAACAGGTTTTGAGAATCTGAAGGTTGTGCTTACTCCGGCTTCAGAAGGGGTTGAGGAGGTAGCAATAAGGTATGGTAGTTTCATACAGCAGGTTGTGGACTTCCTTATAGTAGCTTTTGCTATATTCAGTATTATAAAGGCCATGAACAGCTTCAGGAGGAAGAAGGTGGAAGAGCCTGCAGCTCCACCGGCACCTTCAGATGAGGTAGTACTCCTAACCGAAATAAGGGACATGATGAAGGAAGGCAGATAACTGCCTTTTCTTTATTTTTCCTCCTAAAATCCCTATTGCATAATGTTAAAAGATATAATATAATATGTCTTGCATGGGG
>JAEZLD010000168.1 GCA_023415335.1 Bacillota bacterium
CATCATGGCTGATGCTGCAAGTCCATAATATATGGACTCAAGCGTTATAGGATTCCCATTTTTTAAGTAGAACAATATGGTCATGCCCTCATGGTTGAAGGCTGGATTTATCAGCGCTGTCACTATAAGAATGGGCAGCATATACTTAAAATTCATTTTAAAGGCACTTCTCCCCTTAAGGTATGCTGCATACACCAGGGAACAAATAAGCCATATACATAAGCACACCGGGTGAAGGGATATAACGCCCAGTATCAATACCAGCATGAAGTATACAAAGGTAACTGCTGGATGATAATCTGCAAAAGAATCATGCATAAAACTTCCTCCTGCCTAGTTTCCTGTTGAATAGCTGCCGCCCACATCGTTTCCAAGGTCACAGGTATAAACCCAATTGATTACATCCCCGTCCTGAACCTCATATAATGAACAGCCATAATTAGGAAAAACATCATTAACCTTGTACATCCATCCAGACAGATCCCCGCAGTCAAATTCATAAAAGTTTGCTATGCCCTCAATGTACATGCTGTTATATAGGGGGGATTTGGAATATTCCATGTGGATTCCATATTTCCTGGCTGCGGCCTGCAGCACATCAAATACTGTCTCCCCGTCCTTAAATTCAATTTCCACAGTCTTAAGCACCCAGCCATCAGATGGAACTATTGATGTCTTATTAGGTTTCAAGGAACTCATATTGTTTAAAATTGTTTTACAGGATATGGATATGGTGCAGCTGTGGCTGTCAGGCTTTGTAACCTGTTCTGAGCCGGATGAGGAGGTCTCTCCAGAACCGGATGGGGTACCGCTCCCTGAGGCAGATGGGGTGCTTCCCCCTGTGCCGCTGCCACTGGCTGTACTTCCTTTCGAGGGTGTGGCGGCAGAATTTGAGCTTCCTTTGGAGGGAACTCCGCTTTCAGAGCTGCTACCTGGTGTGCCAGCTTGTAAACTGCTACCTACCTCTGGCTGTAGGCTGTCCTTGTTTTCCAAGGAGCCCTGTTCTGTGGCACCTGCTTCGGTGCCGGCATTATCAAAGACCTCCCCGTTTGCCTTATGGGCTTCATCTGCCGAAGCATATTCCGCCCCTTGCTTGCTGCCAGGTACACTCCAGCCTCTTGAGGAGGGTGAATTGCCTCCATACCAGAAGGCAAAAGCAAATACTAGTATAATGGCAGCTCCTGCGAAAAGCATTTTCTTATTATTTATCAGAAATTTTTTCATTCATGTCATCTCCATCCATTTTCAAAATACCCATTTTTGTAAGCACTGCCTTCCATGAGCCAAACTGTTTATTTATTTTTAAAATCAGTTCCCTAGGAATATCCTCCTTACCCATGGTTCGTCCAAGGGATCTGGATATATTGCAAAGCTCCTCCAGCAATAAGGCCTTTTCTTTTGAAAGCTCTGGGTACACCTTATAAGGAGCTGCTGATCTAATTGCATATTCCTCATAGGCCCTTTTTAGCTGCACATTATTCAGTGGTTCCAAGCCACATGCCTGCATAGCCCTGCTCCAGCCTTTCTGTGCCCTCCACAGCTTAAAGGCCTTTATCTCGTCAAGCTCCGCCCTTAGAGGTGTCCTTCCTAAGCTTTCTGCAGCTTTATTTATGTACTCTGACAGCTGCCTAAGCTCCTCTTCATTGCTGGCACAGGAGGGTGATAAAATATTGTCTCTATATCTTAAAAGGCTTATAAGACTTTCATATTCAAATTCATCCTTAAGTATTTTAATAATTGCCTTCCTGCACTTTTTAGCCACCTGGACTGCAGGATAATAATGAGGCAGCTCACCTGATGCAAGTATTTTAAACAGAAGCAGCTGCTCCCCCTCCGATAGCCTATCCAACATCAGCTCTGTTTCCTGGTCTGAGTAATCACTATCATTAGTTATATTTTCTACCTTACTTAATAGCCCTGCTGCAATTAGAGCAGCATTCCAGCAGCCAAATCTTATTTTTATATATGAGCGGTACACACAATATACATCAGATTTATTAGGAATTCTTCCCACCCTTGAAGCAGCAGACCTGAGGATGTCAAGAAGTTCCTGATCTGAAAAGCTCTCATATATAAGCCTGCCTGTTTCTGAAATGATATTGGTCTTCTTCCAAATCTCATTACCACAGCTTGACAGGTCTCCTCCTGTTCTAAGCTTTTCATCATATAGGCTTGCAATCCAATCATGATAGGCTTCAGCCTGTTCTTTTGTAAGACTTCCATTACATATTTCCATTAGGGCTCCACCTTTTCTAAAAGGATTACATGATGGCAGGGCTTTACCCCGGCATCATGTATAGCTTAGATTGATCTACATATTTTTTCTTTTTTTAATATAACAACGGCTGCTGACAGAGATGCTATAATCAAAGTCATCCATATCCAGTTAACTGAGGAATCACCTGTATGCACAGGGCTTGATGGACTGCCGTTAATGGGCTCGATAGTTTCTTCAGGCTCAACCTGTATGGTTACAGTACATATTGCCGGAACAATGATATTCTCCTGGCTGCTGGATGCTATAGCCCTGTAGGTTCCACCTGCTAATCCGCTTATTGTGTAGCTGCCCTCTCCATTATCAGTTATGGTGTATGAGCCTTGCTTCAGCTTTTCTCCCTTTTCATTATAAACGGACATCTGAATGCCTGATATTCCTGACTTCACCATGCTCCAGTCTTCAGCATAGCTCCAGCCTAAAAGCTCCACATCAGCCTTCTCTTTAGCTTTATAGGTTCTTTCCTTAAAGAAGGTATATTTATCTGACCAGTTATTGGTATCTGCATAGGTAAAGAAGGAAGCATAGTCATTATTTTCTGCACCTGCAGAAAGGTCCTCTGAAACAAGCTCGTTATTTTTGTAATATCCAACTGATGAGGTTGTTACTCCCCACAGCTGGCTTATATATATTCCATAGCCCCAGTCTGATGTTCCGTAGCCTGTTCCCTCACCCATGTAGTACTGCCTGTGCACTGCTGAAAGCACTTCATAAAGCTCATGCTTTCCGTCCTTATCATCATCAGATACCTTTACAGGAACCTCTGCCATTAATGTATTGTTCTTTCCTTCAGCAAAGCTTCCCTCTATGGCAACAGAAACGTAAACATTAATATCTCCAGCTATATCATTAACATTAACCTTACACTGGGCTGAAGCTCCGCCACACTCAGCTGTTATAACAGCACTTCCTACTCCTTTTGCCGTAACCCTGCCATTCTGGTCAACGCTTGCTATTCCTTTGTTAGTGGAGGACCATTCTATCTTTGTATCTACGTTAGCAGCTGTCCCAACATATGTAGCCTGTGCTGTTAAGTCTTTCTGCTCCCCCTCTGCAAGGTTCAAGCTGCTGTCACTTAAGCATATGTCGGAGACATGTCTTACCAGGCTTTCGTCCTTTGCAATTATTATGTAGTAGTCCTTGGATGTTTCCCCGTCCTCTGCTGCTGCAGTAACCTTAACCTTACACCAGCCGTTGGTATATGCGGATATATAGTACCTGTTCCTATAGGCATTTCCATTATATACATTTGAGGTGGTTGGTGCAGTATATTTACCCGTATCCCCTCCTACTATCTCATAAGAGGTTATTGCTGCATTTGGATCAGCTGTGTCAAACCATATCCTTGGAGCGGTCAGGGCTGAAGAGAATGCATAATATGTATTCCCGGAGACAGCTGCTTCTGTTTTCGATGAGGTAATGCTGTTAGAGTTTGAGTAAACCACCCTGATCGAAGCATCACTTTCCGCCTCACGTATGGTTATATTATAGGTTCTTGAGTCGTTGCCCTTAGATACATCCACCTTAACACCTGCAGTTCCGCTGCTTCCAAGGTGGGCTGTATAGCTTCCCTCAGTATTTGCTTCTCCGTTTATGCTGACTGATGATCCTTGGCTTGCTGTGAAATCAAGCTTTACGCTTGCTTCTCCCGGCTTTACAACAATCTCATAATCATAGTTATTAGAGGATGAGCTGTATTCCCTTCCCCAGCTTCCCTTATCTGAGGTAAGGGTTTCTAGATATGCTTCATTTTTGCCTACAGCAAATACATAGCCCGAATCATTTTTATAGTATATGGTCCCATTGTTATCACATATAAGGCTTGTAGTGCAGTAGTTTTCATAGCCTGAGGCATCATAAAGCTCCTGAGAGGTCATAACTACGTTGGCTAAATCAACCTCTATTACGGTTATTCCTCCCGGCATTGAATTATAGGTTGAATAAAGATATACCTTGCCAGAGGTTCCCACATAGGCATTGGAAAGCAACAGGGAGCACTGGGGATATCCTGCCAGTGAAACGCTGGACTTAACCTCCATGGTGTTTATATCTATCATTTTAACTGTCTTATCGCTTGCCCCCACAAAGGCATAGCCCTTGTATACCACAGGAGTGCTTGTGCTCTGAACATTTGTGCCCAGAGAGATGCTACTTAGATTTGATATTGCTCCTGTAGTGGGATTTACAGCTGCGGTATAGAATTTTCCATTCTTTGTTGTAAAGTATATCCTTCCTGACTGGCTGTCATAAGCAATAGAAGATCTGCCGTCCCCGCTTATGTCTGCACTGTCAATTACGCTGCCATTAAGCTTGTTAAACACATAAAGCTTGCCGCTTCCTGCATAGCTGCTTGTGCCGTCATCAGACTGGACAACTATGAAGTCACCTATTGCCGCTGCTCCTGCCCAGTAAAAGCCTCCTACATGGGAATAGGTCCATTTATATGGCTTCTCTTCATTCGTCCTTGAAGGGTCCTCATCATCTGCAGCTATACACACAAAGCTTGCAGCATCTGTTTCCTTATTCCAGAAGCCTGTATAGATGCATCCATCTGAATAAGTAATTGGTGATAGTGCCTGCCCCTTCTGGGCATCCCTATATACCCAGAGGGATTTTAAGGTAGCTGCATCAAATGCCTGGATTGTTCCATTTCCAAGAGGTGCAAAGATCATTCCATCCCCATAGGTAGGAGGTGTGTATCCATAGCTTGGGCTTCCTACCATATCTGCAGAGGCTTTTACCTTTCCTGTTTCCATGCTGAGCTTATAGATTTTTGTACCACTCATTACCACAATGCTGTTGTCAACAATAATCTGTACACTGGGGTTAGCAGCCCAGTCGCTTCCAAGACTTTTTGCCCATTTTAAGTCTGCCTGCTGGGAGGTTATAGGAGTCTCAGACGAGGTTATGGCCATATTGCCATCGCTGTTTCTGTAGTTTTTCCACTGGATGGTGACTTCATTTGTTTTTGATGCCATAGCCTTAAGATTTGGCATCCAACCAAATAGCATGGCTATACAAAGCAGGATGGACAATAGCTTCTTCTTCATAAAATATCCTCCAATATAATAATTATTTAACTGTAGGAAACGTTTCAAAAAACACAAAGGTCTGCAGCCAGAACGCTGCAGACACAAAAAACGCCCAATACACATATATCCTATATGTGCAGAGTGCGTTTCATACATGTTCCGGTTCTGGCGAAACGTTTACAGCTCCTCCCGTGTATCTGACTTATCCTTTTAAAAAGGCTTCACAGTGACCGACTCGCCGGGACTTTCACCCGATT
>JAEZLD010000111.1 GCA_023415335.1 Bacillota bacterium
GTTAAATCCTTATAGCTTGTGAATGTGACAGGCTTGTTTATTGTTTCAAATATTACTATACATACTGCCATTCCTGCAATGGACATTATCATATCATTTATGTCCACGGTGTGTTTATTATCATATAGCTGTATAGCCTCCAGAGCTATGAACAGTATGGTTAGCAGCGGCAGGGTTGAATAGAATATTTTTGCCTTGTTTTTTATAAGAAATCCATTTTTATATTTATTTAGAAATAACAGAGTTACAAAGGGCATAATTATGGCTATGCAAAAATTGGGCATGGTGCCGAGGAGAAAGCTCATTATTACACCTGTATCGTCCAGCTTCCAACGGAGAAAATAGGTAGCTACTAAAATCATAAGCCCCAATACTGGAAGGGTACGGTAAACTCTCAACTCGGAATCAGTTATCTTCAATTTGCTCCCTCCGTTCTTAAGATAATACATCTCATAATATCATATATTTATTATACATTCATTGGTAAAGATTTACAATTGCATTTTTATTATGTATATACATTTGTTAATGTTACTGCTTAATTCCACACAAATCCAATTTAGTGTTGTAAAATAACATTATATAGTTTATAATCAACAATGCTTTGAATAAAACAATCAATCATGTAAAACTTATATATGATGTGATATAGATTTAACCCACTGTTAAGGAGGATAGGTAATGAGTGATTTTAGGAAATTGGGAATCAGTGATGAATACATAGACATACTTAGGAAAAACGGAATAAAGGAGCCTACGGGAATACAGGAGATGGCTATACCTGAAATACTCTCAGGCAGGAATGTAATAGGACATTCACAGACAGGGACTGGTAAAACCCTTGCATTTGTACTGCCTATAATTGAGAAGCTGGACGTTAACAAGCCATACATACAGGGAGTAATAATAACCCCTACCAGAGAGCTGGCGCTGCAGATACATGATGTATTTTCCATGCTTACCTCCCATACAGACATAAACGTTTTAGCAGCATATGGAGGACAGGATGTAGATGACCAGATAAGAAAGCTTAAGGGTAACATACATATTGTTATAGGAACCCCGGGAAGACTTCTGGACCACATAGACAGGAAGACCATTGACCTTAGCAAAACTAGGATGGTAGTTCTGGATGAGGCAGATGTAATGCTTAAGATGGGCTTCATAGAGGATGTGGAGCAGATAATAAAGAAGACCTTCCACGCAAGACAGACAATGATATTCTCTGCCACAATGCCTAAGGGAATAAGAATGATAGCGAGGAAGTATCTGAAGAACCCTGCAGATCTTTCTGTTAAGACCAGAACCATATCAGTAGAGGAAATAGACCAGGCGGCCTTTGAGACCACTGAGGAGAACAAGAAGGATATGCTGGTAAGCCTGCTGAAGGCATACAACCCATTTATGGCAGTGGTGTTCTGCAGCTCTAAAAAGAGGGTTTCTGAGGTTGCTGAAAGAATATTTGAAGCAGGATATCTGGTGGATGAGCTCCACGGGGATATTACCCAGGTCAAAAGGGAAAGAATAATGAAAAGCTTCAGGGACATGAAGCTTCAGGTGCTTGTGGCCACTGATATAGCTGCCAGAGGGATAGACATACAGGGGCTTACCCATGTTTTCAACTATGACGTACCCCATAGTACGGAGTGGTACCTGCACAGGACCGGCAGGACTGGCAGGGCTGGAGAAAGAGGCATAGCAGTTACCCTTTACACCCAAAGGGATGCCTATTATCTTACTCAGATTGAGAAGGGAATTAATAAAAGGATTCCCAAAAAGCAGCTTAAGAACGGGGAAATAGTGGATGTTCCCAAAAGAACCATGTCTGAGGGACAAGGCTCTGGAAGTAAAGCCTATAGGCCTGGATATGGTGCCAAGTCCAGGGAGAAGGGGTATAAAACCTTTGGCGCTAACAGGGCAAAGCTTGGAGGAAGAAAAAAGAAGTAAGAAATGCTGCAGGCTTAGGAGCTTAGGGAGGATATAAAATGAGGGAAGATATATATATAGATATAAGGAAGCTTATAATACATATATTGGACACAAACCTTCAGATGCCAGTGCTGTCACAGAAGGAGTCAGTCCTAGAGGATGAGGTGGTACAGTTTGTAGGCACTCACATAGGTAAGATATTGTGCGATGATGGACTTAAAACTGCCAGGTTTGGCAGCGAGGAAAGTGCCGTAAAGGATTTATGTACAAGGATACATGAGGACGAGGGCTGTTATGTAGAGGCAACCTCTCAGGCAGCATCTATGCTGTATGATATTATGCTGCAATATCCGGATATACCTTCAGGGGATTTTGTGTGCTGTTTGTTCAGCGTAGATGAGCAGGATTATCTGGGACTTATGAAGTTTAACTATAAAACCTCCTTTATACACTTCGTAGATTCAGAGGGGGGCAGCAGCATAAACTCTATTGTAAAGCAGAAGAATGCACTGCCTGGTGAGAATCAGAAGGTGGATGAGTGTATCATGGTGAACCTTGATACTATGGAGATTAAGGTTCTGGAAAAAAAGTATGAGATAAACGGTGAAAACCAGTTCTATCTTTCAACCATGCTTCTGGATACTGTATGTCAGCCTTCCAGGAAGGAAAAGGCCAAGGCATTTAAAAAGGCTACTGAAAGCTTCAGCAAGAAGGTGTTTGCAGATGATACCAGAATAACACAGGATTTAAAGTCTGCTATTTCGGAACAGCTGGAGGAAAGCCCTGTTATTGAGCTTGAAAAGGTGGCTGAAAGTGCCTTTGGAAGCAACAGTGATTTGAAACAGAGCTACATTGAGCATATGGAGGAAGCGGGCTTTACTGATGATGTGGTTGAAATAGACGAAGCAACCGCAAAAAAGGTGTTCAAGAGGCAGAAGATAAAAACCGACAGTGGAATTGAGATAACCCTTCCCTATGAGCTGTATAAGGAAAGGGGAAAGGTTGAGTTTATTAATAATGTGGATGGGACTATTTCTATAATGATAAAGAACATAGGTAAGATAACGAGCATGTAGTGCAAGTGAATAGAGAAAAGAGAAGAGTGAAGAGAAAATGTGGAAAAGCCTGCGAAAGCAGGCTTTTCGTAATTAAATGCTCATAGGTTCATTTTAGAGTTGTAGTGGG
>JAEZLD010000123.1 GCA_023415335.1 Bacillota bacterium
ACCACTAACCTGTTAATTCTGGTTAGTGGTTTTTCATAAATTATTTATGGTATTTCTGGATACTTTTATTTGGAGGTGTCATGTTCCATTAGAAGGCTTATGACAATGCTTTACTGACTCAATTGGGCATAAGCTTATTCTCCTGGGATGAATACAGTCGTTTTAACTGATTTAGCCCTTGTATTTTTCTCTGTAGGCTGATGGTGCACGTCCAGTGGCTTTTTTAAAAACGCGGGAAAAATGACTCTGGGAAGAAAAACCTAGATACAGGGCAATAGAATTCAGGTCCTTATCTGTATACCGAAGAAGTCGCTTTGCTTCTTCAATTTTTTTCTGCGCAATAAAATCTGAAAGTGTAATACCCGTCTCTTCTCTAAATCTTTTTGATAAATATGGACGGCTGATAAATAATTCATTTGCGACAGCTTCGGTTGTGATGGCTTCTGACAGATGGTGCTGTATATAATTTGCTACATCCACCGTAAGCTTGTCCGGGTGTTTACCAATACGGATTCTGTTCACTCGTTCCGTGTAATCTATAATCAATCGGTATTGTAAATTAAAAATAAATTCAGTTGTATTCATCAACATGCACTGCTGTATATAAGCGTCGCTCAGTGAAAAGGAATCATCTATACTCATGCCGCCCTGTATTGCTGCCCGGGAAACAAGAACCGCGGTTACGGTAAAGGTATTTTTCGCCTGCTGGAGTGGCTCTGCAGCCATAGTGCCGGCATGAACCGCTGGGGCATGTGCAATCCATTCCTGCAAGGCAGAAATATTTCCTTTACGAACGATATCCATCAGCATCTGCTCAATTTCATAAGTCGTGTGGTTTGTTTTCTCATTTCCTGCCTGCTGGTCAGAAAACAGTGAGTTTGCATGGGTATCTTCTTCAGCTTGAATTAAAAGCTCCTGTGTGGTCTGGTGGATTACGATGTCCTTTAACTCCAGCTTTTCTCCGTTTAATACAAAATTCAATGTGCATAAAATCTGTAAAACGCTTTCCATAGGCATATGAACAATGCTGCGAACAGCTCGAATAAAATCGTCTATGTCATCATACTCCAAATCCAGCTGAAAGGCCAAGGTACGAATATCCTGATCATTATCAGGTAATTGCTTGGATGGACCAATGACAACTTTCCTGCTGCCCGAATTAACAATGCCATAGAAGTCAAAATGTGGTGTAACATAATAGCCCACATGGTCATTAATAGTCCAAAGCTCTTTGCTATATAGAGTCAGAGGATCCTTTGGTAGCCGGACAAGCGCATGGTAAAACACTTGTTTATCCCCTTCAAATAGCCTTATAGGAATTCCCACAAGGTTTCCAATCACCGTGCATATATAACGCAAATCCTCTGTGTTCATAAAATACACCTCATTTCCATCTATAATTACAGTTATATCTTAAATGATACAAATATGCAAGAAATAGGCTCTTATTGTTGGTAAAATATAGAATAGAGAACATATCTGCATAAGGAGGTATTTAATATGAACATCCCCTCGTTGTTATCCTCACTGACAAAGGAGGAAAAGGTGGCATTGGTATCTGGCACGGATTTTATGTTTACCAATCCAATTCCAGGAAAGCGGATTCCATCACTTTGCATGGCGGATGGCCCTCATGGCCTACGCAAGCAAACAGGGTCGCAGGATAATGGTATTTCCGAAAGCGAACCGTCCACTGCATTCCCGACTGCAGCAACAACGGCCTCCTCATGGGAACCAGATAACACCTGCAAAATAGGTAAAGCGATCGCCGAGGAATGCAGGCATTACGGGGTGAATGTTTTGCTTGGACCTGGTGCAAACATCAAGCGCAATCCTTTGTGCGGTCGTAATTTTGAATACTTCTCTGAAGACCCGCTTCTTGCTGGTAAAATGGCAGCTGCAGAGGTAAGCGGTGTCCAATCACAGGGAGTAGGCGTTTCTGTTAAACACTTTGCATTAAATAACAGTGAAAATTATCGCTTTATGGGAAACAGTGAAGTCGATATGCGTGCTATACGGGAAATCTACCTTAAGGTGTTTGAAATCATCGTGAAGGAGTCTCACCCTACAACGATGATGTGCGCTTATAACAAGATTAATGGAACATACTGTTCAGAAAATAAATGGCTGCTCACAAAAATTTTAAGGTATGAATGGGGCTTTGACGGTGCCGTTATGACAGATTGGGGTGCCATCTGCAACAGGGTGAAGGCCATAAAGGCTGGTCTGGAACTTGAGATGCCTGGGGATACTGCCATCTGCCGGAGAATGATTCTGGATGCACTGGCAGATGGCACCCTTCAGGAGACAGAGCTGAATATTTGCGTGGAGCGCATTTTGCGGTTGATTGAAAAACTGGCGGGTACGCCTAGGCTTGATATCGTGGATTGGGATGCTCATCACGCTCTTGCTGGGGAGATTGCGGCGGACAGCGCTGTTTTGCTGAAAAATGACGGTGTCCTCCCGCTTGATAAAAAAAATAAATATCTTGTTGTGGGCGATTTGTTTGAAAAAATGCGTTATCAGGGTGCCGGGAGTTCCATGATTAATGCCACCAAGGTAACATCTCCCAAGGATGCCTTCGACGCAAAGGGAATAGTGTACCATTATGTGCGGGGCTATGCGGAAAATCAGACAGATCCTAATGAGGACTTCATCCGAGAGGCAGTGGATGACGCTGAGGGACACGATACCGTTCTTGTATTTGCTGGGCTTACGGACTACGTGGAAAGTGAAGGCGCTGATAGAGAGAATATGCATCTGCCGCAAAATCAGCTGGCATTGATTGATGCATTAACTGATACCAACAACAAAGTAATCATTGTGCTGTTTGGTGGTTCGGTGATGGAACTTCCTTTTGCAGAAAAAGTAAATGCCATTTTGAATATGCTTCTGCCTGGGCAAAATGGCGGCTCTGCTGCATCTGCTCTTCTATTTGGGGATAAAACCCCATGTGGAAAGCTGGCTGAAAGCTGGCCTTTTACCTATGACGATGTACCATTTGGTGCTGAATTTGCACAAACCAGACAGGAGTTGTATAAGGAGAGTATTTTCGTTGGTTATCGGTACTATAAGACATTAGGAAAAAAAGTACGATATCCATTTGGTTATGGATTGAGTTACACCAATTTTGACTATAGTAATCTATCCATCTTCAGAGAAAATGGAAGGATTACAGTGAAATGTGACATTAAAAACATTGGTGCATTCAAAGGAGCAGAAATTGCGGAGCTTTATGTAAGGGGACCGGAAAGTGATATATTCAAGCCCTTAAAGGAGCTTCGAGGCTTTGCAAAGGTCTATTTGCAGTCAGGTGAGAAACAGAGTGTTGTTATTGTACTTTCTGAACAGGACCTGAGGTACTTCAATCCTGTAGAAAATCGTTGGGTTTTAGAGCATGGTACATATACCTTTGAAATTTGCTCCGATTGTGAGACTGTACAGCTTTCTGATACAGTGGATATTGTTGGAGAACAGATTCCATCACCATATAGTGGTACTCTTCTTTGGGCTTATGGGCAGGTGGATATCAGTAAGGTTAATGACGTAGTTTTTGAAGAGCTTTTGGAAAGAAAGATACCAGAAATTCCATCAACCTGGCCTTTTACATTGGAATCCCGATTTACCGATTTGCAGCAGAGTTTTATTGGAAGGGTTCTATTCAATGCAGTATTAAGTGTTGCAAGAAAGCAGATAAAAGAAGCAGAAAACATGTCAGAGGGACAGGAAAAAGATAATAAAATAAAGGGTGCACAGTTTTTAGAACGGGTTCTGGAATCCAATTCATTGCGTACCATGTCTATGGCTGGTGGGAAAGCATTTCCATACAACTTTGCATGTGGATTCAGAGATTTTGCTAATGGCCACCTTCTGCAGGGTATTAAGAATTTTATGAGACCGGTTAAGGTACCAAAATTACCTAAGGAGGAACACATAAATGAGTAAAACACAGAAATTTAACGGGAAATTTTTTAACAGCCGCGTTCTTTCTGACAATGTTACACCAAGTGAAAAGTGGCTGGGTTATCTGCTGGGTCCTTGTGGGGCGCTGCTCTTAAATGCAGTACTAGCAACCTACCTGAATGTATACTATACAGACGTGTTAAATCTGACGGGAGTATGGGGTGGCTTATTTCTTACTATTTTTCCAATCGTATCAAAGATAATTGATGCAATCACAAACATAATTATGGGCTATATTATTGACCGTACCCATACAAAGCAAGGAAAGGCCCGCCCGTGGCTGCTTTTGTCGGCTCCGCTTCTTTGTTTAAGTGGCATTCTGCTATTTACTGTTCCTTCTGGAAGTCGAACTGTACAAGTCATTTGGGTTATGCTATCCTATAATCTGTATTATTCAATTGCCTATACTATTTTTAGTATGAGCCACAATCTGATGGTTCCACTTTCTACTCGTAAAATGACACAGCGCGGTGGACTATCGGTATTTAACCAGATTTCAACTATCATGATGAGCGGAATTCTGGTTGCCCTCGTATTCCCCATGGTTATTATGCCAATGGTTGGTGTAAACCCTTCAAAATGGATCGCAGTTATGAGTGTACTCTCAATTCTTGCACTGCCACTTACGCTTCTAGAGTACTATTTTACCAAAGAAAGAGTTACCGAGGAGACCAACGAATCAGAAAAAGTAAAGATACCTTATAAAACACAGCTTAAAATTGTTTTTACGGACAAATATATGCTTATTATTTTCACATATTTCCTGATTTATACAGTGGGGACGAGCTTTAAGAATCTTGGACTGGTCTATTACTGTAATTATGTTCTTGGCTCTTACAATGATGGTATTACCCAGACCTTGGTATCCGTTATTGGAGGCATTCCCATGGGAATAGGCATTTTTGCTGTTTGGCCGCTGGCAAAAAAGTTTGGTAAACGAAATGTAACACTGGCAGGCTTTATTCTATATGCTGCTGGCGGATTGATATGCTTGATAGCTCCTACAAACATGACTATTGTATTGATTGGCCAGTTTATAAAAAATATTGGGGGATTGCCCTGTGCTTATGTGTTTATGGCTCTTTTTGCGGATGTGCTGGATCATGTGGAGTGGAAATCTACCATACGTTGTGATGGTGTTGCTATGTCTATATATAGTACTATTGCTGTTTCTATGGTGGGCATCTGTACAGGTATTTTCAACTGGCTGCTGGCAGCTTCCGGCTATGTTGCACCGGTCATTGATGCTGCGGGAAATACTTTGGCGGCAGCACAGCCCGCAGGTGTAGAAAATGCAATTACTTTTGCTTTTGTTGGGCTTGAAGTGATTACTGGTATTATGCTGGCGATTCTGCTGGTGTTTCTTAATGTGGAAAAGACACTTGAACACAAGCAGTCAGACATTATTGCATATCGTAAAGCGGAACAAGAAGCTTCCGGTAAGGTGTGGGTAAGCCCAGATGTTCTTGCTGCTGAGAGACAAGCACTTGAGGAGAAGGAAAGCGATGACACCTATATTGCGGAACTGAAGGTTAAATGCGATGACAAGGGCTGGAATTTCGAAGAAAAAGCGGAGAAATACAAAACCAAGCGTATGGTTTACAAGGAAAAAGCAGTTGCAAAGGA
>JAEZLD010000071.1 GCA_023415335.1 Bacillota bacterium
AGTACCTTATCACATTTCTCCTTATCAAAGGTTTGTGTGGATTTTGTATTTTTATCCTGCCAGGTAAACCTTATGCCCTTGGCTGTAGCTGAAATTCCATAGTAGCTTTTAGGCTGGAAGCTCTGTATCTCCTGCTCCCTGGTTTCTATCATGGCCAGTGTAGGGGTCTGCACCCTTCCGCAGGACAGCTGTGCATTGTACTTACAGGTCAAGGCACGGGTGGCGTTCATTCCAACATACCAGTCCGCCTCAGAACGGGCCTCGGCCGCTGCATAAAGACTCTCATAGGCTCTTCCATCCTTCAGCTTAGAGAATCCCTCCTTTATAGCCTTGTCAGTAACAGAGGATATCCAAAGCCTTTTCAGATGCTTTTTTACCCTTACTTTTTCTATTATCCATCTTGCAACCAGCTCACCCTCACGGCCAGCATCTGTTGCAATAACAATTTCTGATACATCATTTCTAAGCATCTGGGTTTTTACCACGTTGAACTGCTTGCCGCTCTGCTTTATTACCACAAGCTTCATAGGCTCAGGTAGCATAGGCAGGTCCTCAAGCTTCCATGACTTATACTTATCATCATAGGCCTCTGGGTCTGCTAATGTAACCAGATGTCCAAGAGCCCAGGTAACCACATATTTATCTCCTTCTAAAAATCCCCCACCCTGCTTATTGCAGCCTAGGACCCTTGCAATATCCTTTCCCACGGAGGGCTTCTCTGCAAGCACTAATGTCTTTCCCATTCTTTCAATTCCTTTCGAATATAATAATAGCTTTAACTATTTTTCATAATTACGAGTGGGCTTGGGAAAACATCCTAAATGGATGTTTTCGACCCCAACAGTACATTCAATAATCATTTTTTATAGAAAAGCCCGTCTATTGTCGACCGGGCTTTTCCTCCTCAACTCTTCTCTATTCTCTCTTCTCTTTTCTCTGGCTCGGGTTCAGGCCTTTCGAGCCTTTTGTCTATTCCTTCCTTAAGTAGTGTATACAATATTGAGCACAGTGGTACGCTTATAATTATACCTACCACACCCGTAAGGCTGCTTCCTATTATCACTGCAATCATTACCAGGAGCCCTGGCAGCCCTATGGATTCTCCTACAACCCTAGGATATATAAGGTTGTTTTCCAGCTGCTGTAGTACCAGCAGATACACCAGGAAAAATAATGCCTTCATAGGGTCTACCATGAGTATCAGGAAGGCTGAAAGGCCTCCTCCTATCCATGCTCCAAATATAGGAATAAGTGCAGTTACACCTACCAGAACTCCTACAGTCCCGGCGTAAGGGAACTTGAATATTTTCATACCTATAAAGCACAGGCCTCCAAGTATACATGCCTCTATTCCCTGCCCCTTTATAAACTGTGAAAAGGCCTTATAGGATAGGGCACTTATCTTAAATATTTCATTTCTGGCCTTTTCAGGCATATATGCAATAACTACTTTTTTAGCCAAATCAAGTATTCTTTCCTTCCTAAGGAGCACATATATGGATATGATTATAGCCACCACAACCTCTACAAAGCCTGATAATATTGAAGAGGTAAAGTTGATTGTGGAATCCACAATAGTTGAAGAGCTCTTTTGAGCAAACACAAGTGCCTTATCCACCATACCCTTCCAATCCATTTCCCAATCTGCAATAGTATTCATGGATATGTTATTATCTGAGAGCAGCTTTTCAGCCCACAGGAAAAAGTCGTTAGCATAAACCGGAAGCTTAATAATCACCATGTTCACTGCCTCAACCACCTGCGGGATTACTATTACAAGTACCAGTGTTATAGCTCCCAAAGCTACAATGAAGGTCACTATAAGGCTTACGGGACGGCAAAGCTTTTTGACAAAGCCTACCTTGCTTTTTTTCATAAAGGCAAATATCTTTTTTTCAAACAGATTCATTAATATGTTTAAAACAAAGGCCATGCAAAGCCCAAGTATAATTGGGGACAGCACTGCAAACACATAGCCTATGGCCGCTATTATGGAAGAGAGTCTCATAAGGGCTAAAAAAAGCACAATGCCAAAAGCAACAATAAACATTATTCTCTTAGTATTCTGTTTATCAAGGTTCATCAAATCACCCACCAAATCCTATTATTTACTCTTTCAACCAGTCCTTATTACATTGGTATCATTATATCAAAAAAGCAAATATAAGTCTAAGTATTAATATACCCCCTTTACAGTATTAACCATTCGTTAATTAAATCACATATATCTTCCATAATATGCCATTATATTTGACAAAAATAATCTCATAAGGTATGATTTTCTTGTGTAAATATTTAGGAGGAAGTTTAAATACTATGTTTAAATCATTCTATAAACGGATTCTAAGACCAAGATATATAATCCCTGCATTTGTGATTATATTGCTCATATCTGGTACCGCTTATGTTAAATCCGCGCAAAAAACCTATACCATTACAGCAGACAACACTTCAAATACATATACATCCTTCGCAGACACAGTAAGGGAAGCCTTAAATGACGGAAGCATTATCCTTGCTGCCAGTGACACAGTTAATCCTGGGCTTGATGAAAAAATTAATGAAGGCGCAAACATAACAGTGGAAAGAGCAAAGAATATATCTATTGAGGTAGATGGAGAAATACTCTTCCTGGCTGTTCCCGATTGTACCCTTAAGGACGTGCTTGATAAACAGGATATAACCCTTGATGATGACGACAAAATATCTATTGACCCTTCCACTAAGGTCTATGATAACCTAAATGTTAAGATTGTCAGAGTTTACAACAAAATAACCACATCCATACTTCCTGTTGCCTACAATCAGGAGGTGCAGAAGTCCTCCTCCCTGCCTAATACCAGAAGATACGTATCCCGTGGTGGCATTCAGGGAGAACGTACTGTCATGACCAGGGTTACCTATGAGGATGGGGTTGAAATTGCCAGTGAAGTTGTCAGTGACCAGATTACTAAAGAACCTGTAAGCGAAATTGTTGTACAGGGCTCCTATCCCGTTATGCCCGTTACTGCAGATGGCTCAATCATGGCCTATTCCTCTGTGGTCACCTGCAGGGCTACTGCCTACTGGGCTGTACGGGGAGTAGGCAGAACCTATACTGCCTCTGGAAGGCTGGCAGTGAGAAACCCTGATGGATATAGTACCATTTCTGTTGACCCTAAAGTATTCCCATATGGAACAAAGCTGTTCATAGAAGGCTATGGATTTGCCATAGCTGCAGACTGTGGAACTGCAATAAAGGAGAATAAAATAGATGTATATTTTAACACATATAAGGAAGCCTGCAACTGGGGTGCAAAGTATGTGAAGGTATACGTATTGAGATAGAATACTTTTTGTGATTTTAATTATCGTTAATTTTTGCCGTTATATAGTATATTTTCTGTTTATATATTATAATAACTTTAACGAATTAATTGTTTAACAGAAAGGATAGAATAAATGTACTGTGTAAAGAAACTAACTGACGATTTATACTGGGTTGGAGGCAGTGACAGAAGGCTTGCCCTCTTTGAAAATGCATTTCCAATTCCCAGAGGCATATCCTATAATGCATATGTAATGCTTGATGAAAAGACTGTACTTTTGGATACTGTAGACCATGCAGTTGGAAAACAGTTCTTTGAAAATCTTGAACATGTTCTAAATGGAAGAAAGCTTGATTATCTTATTGTAAGCCACATGGAGCCTGACCACTGTGCCACCATGAGTGAATTAATCATAAGGTATCCTGAGGTAAAAATAATAGGCAATACAAAAATAATGACATTAATAAAACAATTTTTTAATTTCGACATAGATTCCCGTGCCGTTGTAGTAAAGGAAAATGATACCCTCTGCACCGGAAGACATACCCTGAAATTCATAATGGCACCTATGGTACACTGGCCGGAGGTGATGGTTACCTATGACTCTACCGATAAAACCCTCTTCTCAGCAGATGCCTTTGGCACCTTCGGAGCCATAAACGGCAACATATTTGCAGATGAGGTAAACTTCGATAAAGATTGGCTTGATGATGCAAGAAGGTATTATGCCAATATAGTAGGGAAATATGGTCCCCAGGTTCAGGCTCTTTTAAAAAAAGCCTCTGCTCTGGAAATCAATCTTCTCTGTTCAATTCATGGACCGGTCTGGAGAACTAACATAGACTATTACATAGAGAAGTATAAGAAATGGTCCACCTATACTCCTGAGGACCAGGCTGTTATGATTGCCTATGGCTCTATTTACGGCGGCACCGAATGTGCTGCCAACATTCTTGCAGGAAAGCTGGCAGAGTATGGGGTTAAAAACGTGGTAATGTACGACGTTTCTGTTACCCATCCTTCCTATATTGTATCTGAAGCCTTCAGATGCAGCCACCTTGTTTTTGCATCCACTACTTATAATATGGGTATATTCAGTAATATGGAAACTGTACTTTTAGATATAAAGGCACACAACCTGCAGAACAGGACTGTTGCAATAATAGAAAATGGCAGCTGGGCACCTGCGTCAGGAGGACTCATGAAAGGAATTATATCCTCCATGAAGAATATGACCATACTTGACTCTGGCCTTACCATAAAATCCTCCCTTAAGGAAAACCAGCTTGAACAGCTTGATGCAATAGCTAAGGCAATTGTAGGTTCTATGGGAAAGCCCCCTGTGGATACAAACCCTATGTTTAAAATAAACTATGGCTTATATGTACTTACCACAAGGGAAGGTGAAAAGGATAATGGCTGCATCATAAATACAGTAATGCAGCTAACCGATGTACCTAAAAGGATAGCTATAGCAATAAATAAGACTAACTACTCCCATGATATGATACTTAATACCGGCAAGTTTAATGTTTCCGTGCTTACAACCGATACCCCATTTAAAATTTTTAAACACTTTGGTTTCCAAAGCGGTCGTGAAACGGACAAGTTTAAGGATTTTAAATTTGCAGAAAGAAGCAGCAATGGAGTATATTACATTTCCAAGTACACGAATGCATTTATATCAGGGAAGGTAATATGCACTACAGACTATGATACACATACGTTGTTCATTGCTGAGGTAACCGAATCAGAGACCTTCTCAAATGACCCATCGGTTACCTATACCTATTATCTTTCAAATATAAAGCCTGCACCAGAGCCGTTACCTACAGGTAGAAAAGGCTTTGTATGCAAGATCTGCGGATATATTTATGAGGGGGATACTCTTCCTGAGGACTTTATATGTCCGCTTTGCAAGCATGGTGCGGAGGACTTTGAGCCAATTAATCGATAGGCTCTGTCTAAGTGCTTTACCAGAGTGGTGTTTTTAATAGTTTATTTTTGCCCAAGGGCATTAAATAAAAATTTTAGTATGTAAAGGGGGGTTTACTTTATGGCAAAATACGTATGCGATGTATGCGGATATATTTATGACGAGGCTGATGGAGCTCCTGATAACGGAATAGCTCCAGGAACTAAGTGGGAAGATGTACCTGCAGATTTTGAGTGTCCAGTTTGTGGAGCAGGCAAGGATAGCTTCTCCAAGGAAGAATAACATATAAGGACCTGGCACATGCCAGGTCCTTATTATTTATCAGTCCTCTAAAAGCTCCTTTATATCAGGCCTCTCATCAAAAATCAGTTTTTCTCCGCCGTTTATAGATATGAATGGCACTCCCAGCCTTCCTTGTTTCTTTATTTCATCAAACTCAGGCCTGCTGTCTCTGTACTTTAGGTAGGTTTTCATATTAAGCATGTTTTCAGTAATGTCCATGTATGCAAATTTCACACCATTGGATGAAAGATACTCTTTCATAGGTTCACAGGAGCCTCAGTGCCTGCTTCCAAATAACTGTATCCTCTTCATATTTCTTCCTCCTTATAATTTTATATATATTATATCAGATTTAAAGCATTTTATAAACGAAAAGACCGTTTATGGAATTACCACAAACGGTCTGCACTTCAAAAATTACTATTTCCTGAAGCCTCTGTTATTCTGCTGCTTCCTTGCCCTTCTGCAATCTGGGCATCTCTGTGGTTCGTTCTCGAATCCCTTTTCCTTGTAGAAAGCCTGCTCGCCCTCTGTGAATACGAATTCCTTACCACAATCTTTGCATACTAAATTCTTATCTGCCATTTCAACATTCCTCCTTTTACAGTTTGAGATTTAAGACAGATTGACATTACTTCCTGAAAAAATCGGAATGCTGTTAACCAGTTTAAATCTGTTCAATTAATAGTTTACCATACATTCCACTAAATAGCAACACGATTTTCAATATATGTTTTTTTTTAACTTAAATCATATAACACACTATAGTGTATAGAAGGCTACTCCTATAGTTCCAGGACCTACATGGAGCCCTATTACTGGGCCTATGGAAATCACCCTTGGCATATGACCAGTTATTTCTAATATTCTTTCCGCCAGCTGCTTTCCGTCTGCCTCGCAATTTATATGGTGAACTACTACCTCTCCTAAGCCCTTCTCTTCAATCTGCTCCTTAAAAAAACTAAGAATGGTATCAATTGCCTTCTTCTTAGTTCGTACCTTATCGAACATTGCAGTCGTTCCATCTTTTACAGTAAGTATAGGCTTTATGTGAAGTATTCCTCCTATTATTGCCGCAGCCCCTCCTATTCTGCCTCCTTTTTTAAGATACTCTAAGGAATCCGGAACAAACAGGAATTTGCTGGTTTGTATAACCTTATTTGCCCTATCTAATACCTCAGTCATTGGTAAGCCTTCCTTAGCAGCCTTTGCAGCAGTAAGAGCTACAAAGCCAAGCTGCATACAGTTGGAGGTTGAGTCCAATATTTCTATAACTGCATCTGGATATTTATCCTTAACCATATCCCTGGCAAGAAAAGCACTGGAAAAGGTTCCACTCATCTTAGATGAAAGCAAGACTGCCGCCACTTGGTCTCCTTTGGCAACAATATTCTCAAATATATCTGACATCTCCTTTATGCTGGGCTGGGATGATGTGGGAATGGTCTTGCTTTGAGCCATCTTATTATAAAATGTTTCATTATTTAAGTCCACCTCTCTGTAATTCCCATCTGGAAAGCTTACTCCAAGAGATACAACAGATATATCATAACTATCTATCAGGTCCTTTGGTATATACGATGTGCTGTCTGTTACAATTTTAATGCTAATATTCAATCCCTCCATTCATGTACACTAAAATCATGTTTTTCATTATACCCTATTGAATATAATGCCACAAGTAACATCTTATAAACATGAGAGCAACTAGTTAGCATTGCCTCTGCAGATGTTTATTCTTCCTTTTAGGCAGTGAAAGTATTACCACTCCTGACAATATGAGCAGACAGGAAATAACCTTAACGGAGTTTATGCTTTCACTTAAAAGCAGTACTCCAAACAGATTTCCGGTAATTGGCTCAACAGTGCTTAATATGGCCGCCGTGGTTGGTCCCACATACTTAATTCCAAGTTGGAATGCAGGCAATGCAATAGCATTGCAAAGCAGCGCAAATGCAATTGTCAGAAGCCATGCCTTCGTAGTAATGGTAGCAAATGTAAAGCTTCCGGTGGCATATCCAAATACCCCAGCCACCAGGGATGCAGATAATCCCGAATAAAGTGCTACTCTTAAAGGCGGTTCACTTTTGAGTCCTGTCCTATCCATAAATATCATATAGCAGGCATGACTTACTCCAGAAATCAGGGCAAAGCACATACCCTTAACAACCAAACCTCCGCCCCTTACACCTGCACTCAACAGAAAGCATGCCACTCCAAGTGTTACGCATGCAAGAGCCGCGCCCTTCCTGAGAGTATAACTCTCCTTGTAAAACACAACACACACCAGCATAACCAAAGCCGGATAAATATAATGCAGTGTAGTTACCATTCCTACATCTATCATGGACAGTGCTATGTTATATGTAAGAGAAGTAGTTGTAACAAAGAATCCAAGAAAAAGCATCCTCCATAATACCTTCCTATCCACCTTAACAGGTACCTTCCGAAGCTTAAGCACCGCAAAAAATACCGGCAGACATAGAAGGTTTCTAAGGAACGTCAGTGTTATAGGGTTACTTCCTCCAGCCCCATATGTCATAGGTGCCAGAGTAAATGCAAATCCGAAGGCTGCAGCAGAAAGTACAGTTATTAAAATTCCTTTTGATTTATTCATATTATCCTACATCCTGTCATTAATTTATTCTACGGTATATTTTACAACAAATTAACCTATATTTATAGTCATGTTCTGCTTATCCCTTCATTTTTTATTGAAACAAACCCCTGGTAATGGTAGAATTAAGCCGTACATAATCAAGGAATACTAAATACAAAATATCGATCGGAGTTGATTTTTATGATAAAGATGGGCGATTATAATGACCTGCAGGTAATAGATCAGGTTGATTTTGGGATATACCTTGGCACACCAGAAGAAAAGGTACTGCTTCCCAAAAGGCATGTTCCTGAGGGGACACAAGTAGGAGACACCCTGAGGGTTTTTATATACAGGGACTCCTCAGACAGGGTTATTGCTACCACCCTCACACCTAAGGCAAAGGTAGGAGAGTTTGCCTGCCTTGAGGTTAAGGATGTTAATGACAATGGAGCTTTCCTAGACTGGGGACTTGAAAAGGATTTGTTTGTACCCTTCAGGGAGCAAAAAATAAAGATGGTTCAGGGCACCAGCTATGTAGTATGGCTTTATGTAGATGACAAAACAAACAGGATAACTGCCACTACAAGAATAGGCAGCTATTTTAATTTAAAGCCCATAGACGTAAAGCCTGGCGATGAGGTAGATTTGCTGGTATACAAGCTGCTTGATATAGGAGCCGGCGTAATTGTAAATAACAGCTTCCAGGGGCTTGTATATAAGAACGACATATATAAAGACTTATTTGTAGGCGACAGGCTTAAGGGATATATACTTAAGATTAGGGATGATGACAAGCTTGATGTTACCATAAGAAAGCCAGGCTTTAGTAAAGTACTAGACAGCAAGCAGCAAATAATAGAAAAACTTAAAGCAAATGATGGCTTCCTGTTCCTCCATGATAAAAGCTCGGCAGATGAGATATACCATGTACTCCATATGAGTAAGAGAAGCTTTAAGGAGGCCATAGGCATGCTCTATAAAGAAAAGGTAATAGAGCTTATGGATACAGGCATAAGGCTCAGACACATGGATGAGGGCGTGGACGAGTAGAAAGCAACCAAGAATTCAGACTGATATCATAGGGATAAAAGTGAACCAGGTATAATCTCTGTGATGGGGCGGACAGTTTTATCTGTGCGCCTTTTTCTACTTACTCATCAGGACCGTTATTGGCTGCTGTAAGTCTATTGATTTCAAATGATATGTGTCCATCAGAGTAAACATTTTATCTGTAGTTGTATACCCTGTTACGGGTTCGATTGGTTTAATGGGATACTGGAATAGTAAGCTGTTTATAAATCCACAGGCCCATCTGCTTGATACATTAAATAAAAATATATTTCATTCATATGTAACTTTAATGAAATTTGTGTTACTTAATATATAGAACACTGAAAAGGAGGGAAATGTATGAGCCAATTTGAAAAATTATATAAGGACTATTGGCAAGACGTTTTCAAATTCCTTTTTCAGCTTACAGGGTATCAGCAGCAGCTGGCCGAGGAATTAACACAGGAAACCTTCTATCAAGCCATGATTTCTTTTTATAGATATCGAGGGGAATGCCAGATAAAAACCTGGTTGTGCCAAATAGGCAAAAACCTTTATTTCAACAGCCTTCGCAGGCTTAACAAGGTTAGGCAGGTTTCATTTGAAGAGCACGCTGATCACGCTACGCTTATTTCCGATTCAATCAATATAGATTATGAGAAAAAGGAACTTATAGATAGTGCCATAAAAGTAATTATGCAGCTTGATAATAAAACAAGGGATGTTCTGGTTTACCGTATCTTTTCAGAACTTACCTACGCACAAATAAGTGCCTTGATGAATATAAGCGATAGCTCAGCAAAAGTTATTTTCATGCGTGGAAAATCCAAACTGCAAAATAAACTTCGGGAGGAGTATGGATATGAAATATAATTGTGACTTAATTAAAGACCTGTTACCACTATACCTTGATAAGACAGCCAGTGAACCCAGCACAAAAGCTGTTGAAGAGCATATGAATGAGTGTGAGGAGTGCCGCCTTTTTTATCAGGAAATGAAGAAAACCGATAGTATTTCTTTTAAAACAATATCTAAGAAAGATGGGGCAGATGACTACCTCTCTCTCGCAAAAAGACTTCGCAGAACAAAATGGTATTGGAGACTTGGTATTGGACTTGTAGTAGGGGTTATTATTTACCTATCTTTGATGTTTTCAGATGGGAATCGTTTTGGCCCTATGAAAGCTGCTTACGCCAGTAATGTGGTTAATAGTTATTCGCAGTTGGTAGAAAAGGTACCCATAGGAGATGGACGTATTTTATATATTTTTGAAGATGATGGAATATATCAGAACGTTGAGGTGACTCATCGGTTTCTATACTGGAAATATATCTATACGCGGCCTAATAAATATATTTCAGACCCTAATGCGGAAGTACAGCTAATTATTAACCGAACCTATATGAATTCAAGCAATCACTCTTTGTATATTGTTTACGCCGTAGCAGTTAAGGATGAGCATGTAGCATATATAGAGCTTGGAAAAAAGGGTGCTATGCAACGGCAAAATATTAATTCTGAAGTAGTTGCTTTTTTGTGGGATAAATCCAGCGATTGGGATGGCACGAACACATGGAATGGAATGATAAAAGAAGGTGAGTTAGAAGGTACAGCCTATGCAAGTGACGGGTCCGTTCTATATAGGTTAGCATGGATGAATGAGCCCGATAAACAGGACTCTTATAAATGGATTCCCACAAAATAGAAGCTTTTAAGCTCCAACAGCTTGTTTAAGTATATGCAATTTATCTATAAATAAAGCACCTGATTTCCCCAATTGGAGAGAAATCAGGTGCTTCTCGTATTTAGTCTACCCTTTGGGTGGGTTCGGAGCTTTTCTTTATTACTTCCCATCATTCAATTCAGTCTGCTTTTATATCTTAAGAGCATTCTTTAAATCCACAACTACCTCCCTGGCCTTCCTGGAGGTAAGGTACTCATCACACAATTTAATAAAGATCTTTACGTCCTTTCGTTTCCCTCCAACGGATACCCTTGCACCATCCTTTGATGTTAGTAATATGCGTTTTCCATTTGTACGCTTAGCCTCTGCTATATCACTCCATCTTAAACAGCTTCTCCTTCCAAAGGCATCTACCTCGGTTATATTTTCACTGCTTATTACTACGCATTTAACCGTTCCATAAAGAATCATATAAGCGCCTAGAAAAATTCCTGTTACGAGGAATATTGAGGTGTTTATTACTGAATTGCTATTTGTAAGCAGTATTTCTGGTTTAACAATGGCATAGTAAAGCAGGTATATGCTTTCAGCCCAGAGGAACACTCCCAGCAACACTGTTTCTGTTATCTCTCTGATTCTCAAAAGCTCATCTTCCTTTTTCTCTGTCTTTTTTGAAAAGCAAAGATACAGTGTAACCAATACCGCAATTACAAATATTATGGCAAACGCAATGAACATTTTATTACCCCCTTATTAAATTGTTTTTAAGCTATTGTTAAGCTTAATTATGGAATCATATAGCTCCTCAGCTAATTCTCTATTCTGTGGGTAAGCCAATATTATATCAAACACATATGGTGAATAGCTTAATCTTAAAAGTTCTTTGGCAAAAGCCATGGCAGCCATTTCCCCTAAACTTACAGGACAAACTTTATATTTAAATTTCCCCAGCTCCCATAATACAACCAGCTTCTGTTTTGTTGGAAAAGCCTCTGATGCATTCTCATAATAATGAAACAGCTCATGTGCTATAAGAAGCTCCTCTATGGACACATTCTCCAGCATTTCCATTCCATCAAATTCAGCTAATACACTCTCCGCTGTCTCAATTGTCTTAACATATACATCTACTCTGTCAGGCTTCTGATAACAGGCGAATATATTGTAGCAGCCTTCGTCAGAAAGCTCTATTCTGTTTATTTTGATTCCCAGCTTCTTCGCAATTTCTGAAGGGATTCTGCCCTCATACTCGTTCTTAAGCTTTCTGGCAAGCTCCTTACCTGTAGAATGGGCAAGGGCTGCCAGCTCAAGACGCTTCTCCTTATTTATCCTTCTAAGCAGTGGCTCTCTCTGCATTCCATAGCTATCCCATGCCTCGTCCTTAACACAGGTAAGTACCCTTACCATTTCCCTATCCATTTTTACAGCTCGCTTCTTGCGCCTATTAATATAACATCATCCTCAGGATCTGCATCCGCAAACTCAGTACTCATTATAATATTAAGCTGCTCCAGGCTTACAGTGTTGGCATAGTCCATAACCTTTCCTCCTATGCACAGGTATAAATCCGGAGTACGCTCCATCTCAGCCTTATAGGTAAGGCATCTCTTCCACATCTTATGTGTCTCCTCTTCCCAGTCCTTGGCCTTAAAGCTTGAAGCCTCTCCATCAGCCCTCTGCACCTTTATAAAGCCCTTATGGTCTACTAAACGAACCTGCTGCTTGTTATTTTTCATAGCAGTAAACACATAGAATATATCATTTTTTACACTGCAGGTTACCTGCTCTGTAGTTAGGTTCATAGACTCTGCTGCTAAGAACCTTGCCTCGTTTTCATCACAGGCCTTCAGAAGGTCTGTTGTCTGTACCTCAGTGGACCCCAAGGCTATAGCCGTAACCTTACTGGTCTGTGGATCTATCTCAATCTGTACCTCAATAGAGTCTGGTACTGCTCCGCTTTTTATTGCAAGAGCCTTTGCCTCTTTCTTTATTTCTGCTATATCCTTTGAGGTAGGGCTTGGAATCACCCTCTCTACAACATCCCTTACCATTGCAAGCGCAACTCCTATAGAGGATATAACTGCCGCCGCCTCAGGTATGGAATATTTAAGCTTCATCTGCTCTGCAGAGAATGGCAGAAGTGCAGTAGCACCTCCTCCACAGCCTACCAGGGCTATCTGATCTCTTTCTATCTTGTATTTTTCTGCAAATCCCAGAATAACTGGCTCTATCTTCTCATATGCCTTTTGGAGGATCTGACGAGCACATTCCTCAATAGAAACCCCAAGATATTCTGCCAACGGCTTCATGCAGGCACGGGCAGACTCTACGTTTCCATAGCTGTAGTCTCCTTCTTTAGCATACCCTAATATGTTGGCAGCACAACTGTTGGTTATGGTCACCCTTTTCCCGCTCTCCAGCTTAATACGTACATAGTCAGCTGGATCACCCTTCTTTGGTGCAAAGAATTCCAGCTGAGGATTTACAATCTCTTCAGTAGGAGTATATACCGAATACTCCATTCCTCCAATATGAGCACTTCTTGGCCCCACATCAACGAGCTTGTTTTCAGATGCCCTTACCATGGAACCGCCTGCAACTCCCAGTACTGTTACATCCAGAGAGTTAACATATGTTCTATGTCCTCCTACAATTGAATACTCCACTGCAGGCCGTCCATTTTTTATAACTCCTATATTTGTGGATGTACCTCCAACCTCAAAATATATACCATTGGAGGCTCTTAGATACATGAGGGCACCTATAACACTGGCAGCAGGACCTGACAGCATTGTAAGTACAGGCCTTTTCTTCATTTCAGATATGTCCATGACTCCTCCGTCCCCACGCATTATCATAAGAGGAACCTTTATTCCAGTATCCCTTACAGCTCTTTCGGTGCAGTTAGCTGTATTCATCATCTTAGGAAGTATTGAGGCATTTATTGCTGCTGTACGGGTACGCCTTGTGAGACCATAAAGTTTAGATATATCTGATGCTACTGATACCATCAGATTCTTCTTCTCGGCTATCTCACGTACCTCCAGTTCCTGCCCTATAGAGTCCACTCCAAAGGCCTTAGAAGCTACAATAACCTGTGCTCCCTGGCTGGTTAATATATCTATAGACTCGCTGATAGTTTCAGGAGTCACTTTTTTCTGCTTTAAATAGGTATGACAGGTTTCTATTTTTCTTCCTGTCCCTAAATCAATGTCATCAATGGCAGATTGCTTTTTTGAAAGCATTCCACCTATACCACCTGGTCCCATACCAAGAATTCCTACTTTTGCCACATCACCTTCCAGAAGCGCATTTGTCGCCTGAGTTGTAGAATGGGCAATAAACACTACATCGTCTGGTGAAATATTATTTTTAACTAAACACTCCTCAAAGCACTGTATAACACCAGCTGCAACTCCCATTTCATGGTCATGGCTGGTCATAACCACACTCTGACCTACAATTTCATGTGTCCTGTTATCAATAGCAACAGCTTTAGTATGGGTGCCGCCCACATCTATACCTACTCTTATTTCTCTACTCATTATTAACCTCCATATAATAGCAGTTAGCAGCATCAACAATCTCTATGCTACCTTCCCCATAGATAAAACCATATTGCTTCTCCAGAAGCAAGGGCATCTCCACAAGCTTCTGGAGAAGTTAAACATACTATTCTTTGTTATACAAATATAAAGTAAGCAACAACCTCAAGTATTAATGAAACTCCAAGGGCCCATGCAAGACATGTTTTAAAGTACTCCTTTAGGCCTGTCTTTGTATATCCTATTGCCCATAGACACCAGGATTGGGTTGGACATATGGATCCGTTTACAGTAGTAGTAGGAACCATGAACAGTGGGAATAGTATTGTGCTGGTGTAAACACCTCCAATAGACTGGAACATTGAAAGTGTGGCAGCGCCTGCACCCCAAACTGTGAATGGTCCTCTGAACAGTGCCAGAACGCTGAGAACTCCAAACACGATAAACAGAACCAGTAAGTTGGATGGCATAACAGGCTCAAGTATTGGGGCAAGCAGAGGCGCACAAACCTTTGCAGCCCTTAAGAACATCTGAAGGAAGAAAAGGAATGCAAATACCAGAGCTACGTCAACTACTCCATCATGGAATGTCTTTTGTACAAGCTCTCCGACTTTATTCCACTTCTTGAAGTTTCCAGTGAATATAAGAGCCCAAAGAACAGCTATAAGTATTGCTGTTATGGATTTTACATTAAAGAACATGGATAAAACAACTGGGATTATTGGGGTAATCATTGCAAGTATGTTAACATTTTTCTCCTCACCTGCATTGGAAGCCTGAGCTGCCCACGCATGCTTGGTCTTTCTGCTGCTTACAATTATCATTAAAATAACTGCAACCATCTGAAGGCCGAAGGCTATGAATGCAAAGGTCTTCCATGAGGATCCGGTTACATCAAAGCCCTCTATTAATGCAACAACCTGGCTTGTCCATCCACTATTAAGATAAAGTCCTGCTCCAACGCTCATAAGGAAGGAGGCTGTAGCCAGTTCCTTTGATATTCCTAAGGACATAAGTATTGGAAAAACTATGACTCCTATAGCAACAACTGAGCCAGCACCATAAGCTGATGAGAATATAAGGCTTGTTACTACTGAAAGAAGTATACAGGTTAAGGCAGGCTTATCTCCTCCAAGCTCTACTGCTGTACGTATAATAGAACGGGCAATTCCTGTGTCAAGCAGAATTCTTCCGAACCATGAGCCAAAGATTATAATTGCAGCAGTTGCACCCCACAGCTCAGGACCCTGCTGGAATATGCCATTATTAATATCTATGGCAACATTCGGTGATGACCATGCGGTCACTCCGGCAATTGCTCCAAAGCCAGCCCAGAGAACAGCCATAACAAAGAAGCCCATCATAAGGTTTCCACCCTTTGCGGCATATATAGCAAATGCCACATAAGTAACTAACAATAAAATACCGATTACAGTTTCCATTAATATTCCTCCTATGATTTTATTGGGTATTGATTCTTTGTTCTTCCTATTTTGATGACTACAACCCTCCCTCCCTTTTTCACTACAACGTGCTTCGACACATAAAGAAAAACGGTGGGGCATTTTTCTTTGTGTATCGGTTTACTAATAAAATAAAATATAAAGACTTCTGAATTTTTTTAGTTTTTCGTATTTTCTACAATAAACTAAAGTCCAACCATAATATTTTAGTTGAATGCAATATCAAAAGTCTCAATTTATTCATATTATATCAACCTATATTAACCTTATCAAGGATTTTATTACTGATTTTCCATATTTTTTTACATTTGTTACGAAAACGATAAACATAGCGTGGCAAATAAAATATATGTACTTCAAATTTTTGTATAGCACATAACATTAAATGTTATACCTATGCCTTATTTTATTACTATACTTGACATATACACATAAAAGTTATATTCTACAAGTATGTTAATCGGTTTCTAAACTTTAAGGAGATTATATATGAATAATCACATAGAAAACAAACCTTGTACAATTAATGATATAGCCAAAAGGGCTGGGGTTTCAAAAACCACTATTTCTAGATTCCTTAATGGAAAGCTGGAGTATATGTCGGAGGCCACTGTTCAGCGCATTAAAGACATAATAGCTGACACTGGATACAAACCCAGCAATGTTGCAAGAAGCCTTAAAAACAGGAAGTCCATGCTTATTGGACTCATTGTTGCTGATATAGAAAGCCCTTTTTCCTCTGCTTGTATTAAAAGCATAGGGGATTCTGCAAGGCATCTGGGGTACAGTCTTCTTATAGAAAACAGTGACAATAATCCTGAGAAAGAAAAAAAGCACATCCAGTCTATGCTACAGCATCAGGTAGACGGACTAATATTTAATGCTGTAAGCTACAAAAAAAGCAATGTAGATGTTTTATGCTCCAAAGGGCTGCCTGTTGTATTGCTGGACCGCTTCATAGAAAGCAGACAGCTTGATATAGCCTATTTAGATTGCAGTCAGCCTGTTAAGGAAGCTATAGATCACTTAAGGCAACAGGGTTATGGACGTATAGCATTATTTGCCCAGCCTTATAAGGATATTTCCCCTCGATTCATGAGAAGGGATTCCTTTATTAGTTATATGTCCTCTTTGGATGTTACATCCCCCGAGAAGCTTGTATATTCAAATATAACCACCTCTGCAGACAGTTTCTGCAATGCGTTAAGCCGCCTTATGGTATTGAGCAGAAAGGACAGCTGTCCTCCTGCTGTAATAGTGACCAATGGAGTTGCTTCAATATATGCTGTCCGCGCTGCCAAAAGCCTAGGTCTTTCTGTTCCGGATGAGCTGGGCATCTGCGGCTATGATGAGTGGGGATGGGCATCAGACATAATATGGGATGGGATACTGGAAAACGGTTTTACGACCATGACCTCATCTATCCAGGCCCTTGGAGAATCTACAGTAAATCTGCTTGCACGCCGCATGTCCTCTCCAGAGGCTTCACTACAGCAGGAGATAATTCCTGTCAGGCTCATAGTCCGTGGAAGTACACAAAGATAAAATTCTGTCCCCTATTGGGGGCTTATACATAAGGCCATGGTGGGGCATGGCGTAAACATAGCAATGTAAGGAGTTGTATATATGAAAGGTATCATGCTAATGGGGGAACCCATGGGTCTATTTATAGCCCAGAGTCCTGGACCTCTCGATAAGGTAACGGGCTATTCTCTGGCTGTAGCAGGCGCAGAATTCAACGTTGCCGTTGGCCTTGCCAGACTTCAGCATTCTGTAACCTATGTTACAAAGCTTGGGAATGATCCTTTTGGAAAGCTTATTGTTAACGTTCTGTCACAGAATAATATTGGCTGTGAATTTATCACCTTTTCCTCAGAAAGAAACACAGGCTTTATGCTAAAAAGCATGGTCTCCCAGGGAGATCCAGAAATATTTTACTTTAGGAAGGGCTCTGCTGCTTCCACATTATCAAAAGAGGATGTAGAGAGCATAGATTTTTCCAAGTACAGCCTAATACATTTAACAGGTATACTGCCTGCACTTACCTCATCTACCAGAGAAGCAGTATATTATTTAATTGAAAAAGCTCACGAAAACAACCTCATAGTTTCATTCGACCCAAATCTTCGTCCACAGCTTTGGGAAAGTAAGAGCCTTATGATTGATGTAATAAATGACATGGCCTCAAAGGCTGATATTTTCCTCCCTGGTCAAAATGAAGGCCAAATACTTATGGGTTCCAGCGATCCAGAGGATATAAGCTGTTTTTATATTAAATCAGGAACAAAAACGGTAATTACAAAGCTAGGAAGCAAGGGCTGCTACGTTGCCAAAAAAGAAGAAGGTCTTTTCGTACCCGGCTTTAAGGTTGAAAAGATAGTAGATACAGTTGGAGCCGGAGACGGATTTGCTGCAGGAGTAATAAGCGGACTTATTGAAGGTATTCCCCTTAAGGATGCTGCACTGCGCGGAAACGCTATAGGTGCCATACAGGTTATGAGCCGTGGGGACAACGATGGTCTGCCAAATCGCAAACAGCTTTCAGATTTCATGGGGTCTTCAAGCATTTAGTTTTATTTAAGGAGTAAATTATGGGTAAAATAATTGATTTTGTTTCAGATATAGGGTTTGTTCCCTTAGTAGTTATAGATAACGAAGAGGATGCTGCTCCTCTTGGCAATGCATTGGTAGCAGGAGGGATACCTGTTGCCGAAATCACCTTTCGCACACCTGCCGCAAGAAAAGCCATTGAACTAATGAGTGCTGGGGTTCCCGAAATAATTGTAGGTGCAGGAACTGTCCATAGCGTGGAGCAGGCAAAGACTGCGGTAGAATCGGGTGCCAAATTTATTGTAACTCCAGGCTTCAATCCCAAGGTAATAAACTGGTGCCAGGAGCATGATATAGAGGTAATACCTGGAACAGTAACCCCTTCCGATTTAGAGCAAGCCCTGGATATGGGCATTACAGAGTGCAAGTTCTTTCCTGCTGAGGCATATGGAGGCATCAAAACCCTAAAGGCCCTTGCCGGCCCCTATGCTGATATAAGGTTCATGCCCACAGGGGGCATTACCACGGACAACATGCTTGATTACCTGTCTCTACAGAACGTAATGGCTGTAGGCGGAAGCTTCATGGCCCCTGATAAGCTTATAAAAGAAAAAGAGTGGGATCAGATTTCAGCACTTTGTATGGACTCAATAAATAAAATGTTAGGCTTATCTCTTCTGCATTTAGGAATTAATACAGAAGATTCAGCCGGAGCACTGACAACTGCAAAAGGCCTTTCCTCTCTATTTGGACTGCCTATCGCTGAATATCCGGGAGCTTACTTTGCAGGCAGCATGTTTGAAGTAATAAAGGGTAGCTTTCTTGGAGAAAAAGGACATATAGCTGTTCTTACAAACAACATAGACAGAGCAGTTTCCTGCTTCACAAGAAGAGGTATAGCTTTTAATAAAGAAACAGAAAATCGTGATGTAAATGGAAGGCTAATTACTATTTACTTTAAGGACGAAATAGGAGGCTTTGCCATTCATCTGCGTCAGAAATAAAAAAGTAAGGGGAGGGCTTATGTATACCATAGGAATAGATATTGGCTCTACATATATTAAATCTGCAGTCTTTGATTTAGAAAGCCAAAGCTGTGGCAATCACATATCTATACCTTTTCCATCAAGGCTTCCTCAGAAGCATTCCGAATGCTTTGAGGTTCCAGCGTATGACATCCTTAATATAGTACAGGGTATCATTGACAATACAATAAAAGACAATTCCATAGATTATATCCTTTTTTCTACTCAGATGCATGGATTTATATACGAACCAGAAAACTCCTGCCTATCTCCCGTATATGTTTCCTGGCAGGATTCCACCTGCACACTTCCTGAATTGGAGGGAAACAAAAGCTCCCTGGAAGCAATAAGCTGCCTGCTCTCTGAAGGAGAGCTCAGCAGCTCAGGCATTGGCCTTAAGCCAAGCCTTGGAATGTGTAACCTTTATGCCCGCCTGAATAGAAAATCTTCTCCTATTCATTCATCAGGAGAACTATTCACCCTTGGCTCCTGGCTTATATATAAGCTTACAGGCAACAATATATGTCATACAACAAATGCTGCCCCTCTTGGACTTGCCGACATAACCCATAACTGCTGGAATCAAAGCCTAGTGCATACCCTAGGCTTCCAAAACATAAGACTTCCAGAAATAGCAGGGTCTGATTTTCAGGTCTGCGGCTACTACAAGGGAATCGCAGTGCTTCCTGATTACGGAGACCAGCAGGTTAGTATACTTGGAGCACAACCTTCCTCAGGGGATGTACTTGTTAATATAGCTACTGCCGGGCAAATATCTATAAATACTGACTGCTATAATCCCGGAGAGTACGAAATACGTCCATTTTTCCAGTCTACTTATATCAATACTATTTCCAATATGCCCTCTGGCCGCAATCTAGCTGTATTAACAGGTTTTTTCCGTGAGGTGGTGGAGTGCCTTACAGCCGTGTCCTTAACAGATTCCCAGATATACGACAGTCTCCATAAGCTTTGGCAGTCAGGAAAAGGCAGAAGTAATGGGCTTATAGCTGATACATTGTTTTTTCCTACTGATAAAAGGTCCTCAGGAGGAAGCATTAGTAATATAAAGGCTGATAATTTCAATCCTGCCACCCTGCTATGCTCCTTCTACGAAAACATATCAGAAATATATGAGAAAAACATATATACCCTGCTTTTAGGTAAGATACCTCAAAGACTTCTTTTCCTTGGTGGGGTAAGCCACAAAAACCCGGACCTTGTTGAAGCAATTTCCTCCAGACTCAAGACTCCATATGCTATGGCACCTATGACAGATGAATCCTTAAATGGTATGTACAGATTATCTCTTATGGCCTGCGGCAAAATAAACTCAATTACAGCCAACACAAAAATGTGTTTAAATCCATGAATAGAAAGGAATTTTACTATGAACCTGCTTAAAGAACGATTAAATAAGAACGAATTTGTTCTAGGAACAATGATAAGCGAGATATCCTCTCCAAACATCCCACGAATGCTCCAGTCTGGAGGATTTGAGTTTGCTATTCTGGATTGCGAACATGGCTGCTTTGATTATTCCCAGGCTTCAGGCATCATAGGTATTGCTGCCGGAATACATATGCCTATTATAGTAAGGCTTCCAGAAATACGCCGTGAGGTAATAACAAAATATATGGATATGGGCGCCACTGGCCTTATGGCCCCTATGACAGGCTGCAGGGAGGATATGGAGGCTATTGTCAGGTTTTCCAAATACCATCCTTTGGGTAAAAGAGGCATATCTACCCAGCGTGCACACACAAGCTACAATCCTCCTCCTCTTTCAAGCTATATGAAAAAGGCAAACGATGAAACAATTATAATTGCCCAGCTTGAAACAAAAGAAGGAATAGCCAATGCTGAGGACATATTGTCTGTAGAAGGTGTAGATTGTGCGTTAATTGGACCTAATGACTTATCCTGTGATTTAGGCCGTCCAGGCGACATCACTGCCAGCGAGGTACAATACTGCATCAGGATGGCTATAGCTGCAGCAAAGAAGCTAAACAAGCCCTGTGGAATTATCTCCGGCAGCATGCCACTTCTTAAAAACTGTAGAGAAATGGGCATGACGGTATTCAGCTGTAGTAGCGAAATCGGACTCATAATCTCAGGGGCAAAGGGAATAGTTAATCAATTTAAATAAAGCCTTTTCCAACTAATTATTTTATATATTAGTACATGTTGACAATCCTCTGTTCGAAGAATGAAGCACAATAACCCCCATACAATAAGCTGTATGGGGGTTATTGTAATTAAATTTAATGCTAATACTTTAATACAAATACTTTGCACTATAGCTTGTATTCTTAATAACCTCACTTCCCTGGGTGCTTGCGAAGGTTGGATCCATTAGCTCCCAACTGTTACCATCAAAGTATATCACACCATCTATCCAGCCCTTGCCAGATACATAAACACTTATCCATGCATGGTATGCAGAGCCTGCATATCCTACCACCAGCTTCGTAGGGATACTCTGGCTTCTGAGCATAGCTGTCATAAGAGCTGCATAATCGAAGCAAATCCCCATCTTTGTAGCAAGAACGTTATCTATGTTGGGCAGATATCCGCTTGATACTGTGCTTGCCTTATTATAATCATAGCTTATGTTTGTTGCCACATAGCTGTATACCTTCTGCACCTTGTCAAGAGTTGAGGAGCTTCCGGATATAACCTGCCTTGCCACTGCTACAGCCCTGCTGGAGGATGTATAGTTAACATACTGGTTTGCATGAAGGAAGGGTGCAAACTGATTGTTAAGACTTACACTGATAGACTGAGAAAATTCCGTTGCATATTTTGTTCCAGACACGTTTTTATATACCTTTACCGTATAGCTTCCATTTCCTCCTGACAGAGGGAAAGTCTCATAGTTTCCGGAACTATTCAGGTTATAGGTATATACAGTTCCATCAGGAACAGTAATTCTAAGCTTTATTTTACCACTGCCCCCTATGTATTTGGCCATTATATAACCATCTGACTTGTGTGAAGCGTCAATAACAGCCTTATCATTACTATAGGTCTCACTTCCAGATGCCTCAGGTGTTATATTGACAGGAACAGGTGCAGGCCCGTTCTCAACCACTGTACCTGTTCCCTTATCCGGCTGCTTAACGGTTGGAGCAGGAGTAGAGGCTACTTTTTTTGTAGGCGTTGTAGTGGTTGATTTTGTCGGTGTTGGATTTTCTGCTGTGCTATCAGTTGGTGCAGGAGTAATCTCTTCTGTTGGAGTGGGTGTTGCTTCCTGCGTGAGCGTTGGGGTAGTCTCCACTGTCGGAGTAGGTGTTGTCTTATCGTCCTCTCCCGGGGAGGCAATTTTCCCCTTGTTAGAGCAGCCTGATAGCATGGATATAACTAAAAGCATGGACATTATATACGCCGCAGCACCGTGAAAACTCTTTTTTCTTTTGTTCATAACATCATTTCCTTTCTGTAATATTATTATGTATTAGAGCTGTAGCTCAGATATATACTTTGTAATTTTTCTAGCGTTGAAGCCTTCTTGCTATCAGCTCCATATTAATGGCATACCTTATGGCACATTCTCTGGAGATAATACCCCTCTGACAGAGATTTGTAAGACTGGTATCCATACCAATCATACCATCTGCTGCAGATGAGTTGATTACAGTATCTACCTGGTGTATCTTAGATTCCCTTATCATATTTCTGATAGCACCATTGATCTTCATTATCTCAAATGCAGGTACTACACCCTGCTCCAGAGTTGGAACAAGCTGCTGGGACACCACTGCCTGAAGCACCATTGCCAGCTGTACTCTTATCTGCTGCTGCTGGTTAGGTGGGAATACGTCAATAATTCTGTCTATGGTATTTGCAGCTCCCACCGTATGCAGTGTAGATATAACAAGATGCCCTGTTTCAGCTGCAGTCATAGCAGTTTTTATGGTCTCAAAATCCCTCATTTCACCAAGCAGTATTACATCAGGAGCCTGCCTTAGTGAAGCCCTCAGGGCAGATACATAGCTTTCTGTATCCAGGCATATCTCCCTCTGGCTTACAATGCTTTTCTTATTGGTATGAAGGTACTCTATTGGTTCCTCAAGAGTTATAATATGCGATTGTCTGGTAGAGTTTATGGCATCTATCATGCATGCTAGTGTTGTGGATTTCCCACTGCCGGCAGGTCCTGTCACCAGCACCAGGCCCTTGGTAATTTGAGAAAGCCCTATAACCTCCACCGGTATATGAAGCTCTCTGTAATCAGGTATTCCAAATGGCACTGTCCTTATAACCGCTGCCAGGGAACCCCTCTGCTTGTAGGTACTGGCCCTGAATCTGGACAAACCTTCTACTGTAAAGGAAAAATCATCGTCTCCTCCTTCAGTAAGATAAGCTATGTCCCTTTCTGCAATGCTGTATATCTCCCTTATAAGCTTTTCTGATCCATCACGCATTAGCACTTGATCTTCCTGTGCTACTATGTTTCCATTTTCCTTAAGTGCTGCAGGAAATCCTGCCACTATAAAAATATCTGATGCATTTTTTTCTATAGCACTTTTTAACAATTGCTGTAATTTCATATTATTTCTCCTTACTGGTTGTCTCCCCATACATGTATATGCTCATCTATATTCCACTGGCCTGTTCTTGTTAGCTGCCAGGCCTTGATTTCAATATTCTCCATGTTGATAGAAAGCCCTACCTGAAGGCTCTGGTTTTCATCAACACTACGGCTATATCCTATATAAAGTCTTCCATTTTCTATAGCCAGGTATAAATCCTCCGGCATATTATCCATATCTTCCAGTTTAATTTTAAGTTTCTCTAGACTGTCACTGCTTTTCCATACCTCATATATCCTACCTAGTATAGCCTCACAATCCCAGTCAGCAGCATAATAGTTTTTCACTGCAGCAGAGGATTTCTCTACAAGCTTTTTTTCAGATCTTGCTGTTACCAGGGATAACACTGCAAAAATGGTCAGACACAGCACCGCAAACACCATTACAATTGAGGATAGGCCCGCATTTATCCCTGGTGCTTTCTTTCTGGCCATACTAATCCACATCCTCCAACGTCTTTACATTCAGAGAGAATATACATTCCCCAGTGCCACCACCGCTACATTTTTCTGCATATATGTGCGCGCTTTTAACATTGCCCGCCATACCCTTATCCTCAACTATCAGCATGAATTCCGCATTATATTCATCCTTAGTTTCATTCCAATCTCTGTCATAATACACCCTAGCGCATCCCATGTTATATCCTCCGTTAATTATCTCTGCTGTCCTTTCAATATCGCCACTGCTAGCCTTATAAACCTCTGCTGCAGACTGGCAGAGTGATGTAGCACTGCTTAGATTTCTGCTGTAAGCTGTATCCTCTGAGGCCGCTGCAAACACCCTTATGCATATTGCAGAGCATATAGAGAAAAAAAGCAGTGCTATTACCATTTCGATAAGAAACAAACTGGACTTAGATGCCTCTCCAGATTGCACAACCACCCCTCCTACCTATGTGAATTTATACTTATGTACATACTAATGTCTCTGCCGCCTTCGCCGGTACAGGTTACTTTAATAAGATTGTCTTCCTTTTTCTCAAACCTCAATCCTGAATTCTCTATTATTATTTCTCCATCCTCAGGCATAAGCTGTAAGCCTTTTTCTGTGAAAAGCTCCATTACATAGCCATTATAGGTATATATGAATGTCACAAAATCGCTTCCCCCAAGTCTCTCCTCCAGGGCCAATGCCTGGCCATCTCCAAACTGCTGAAGATATACTCCTCCGGAAGCATCGTAATGTTGTACCTTAGAAGCCACATATGATAAACAGGTCCTTTCAGTGTATCTGTTTTCCATTGACCTTACCGTATTCTTATAAACCCCTGCCCCTATTATCAGTACCAAAAGTACTGCTGCTGCAAAGGCACAGAAAAGTGTCAGCGCAAATACCCTATCTATTGTATGGCGCTGCCCTCTTGTTACTGTCCTCATGCAATCACCTCTCAAGCACCGTAATATCAGGTATTATATTGGACGCAAATATAGTATATGAAACCTCATATTTGCTTTCATCTATGCTAAGTCCATAGTTCTCCTTCATATAGTCATAGCTTGGAGGATAGCATCCCTCTATGGCATAGCAGGTTACAACCGCCCTGCGTATGCTTTCCTCCGCCAGACGCTTTTCCTCTCCTTTACTTCTCTCCCCCGCATCCTTTATTCCAAATATCAATGCCCCACATACAACACCTATAATAAGTGCAGTAGGAATAACTGTCCTTGCAGCTGATAGAAGTCTGTAATGTATTCCACTTTTCCTCATAGCTTCCTCCTAGCCTATGCTGGACATTATGCTGACCAGCGGAAGCATTACAGCCACAAGTATCATTCCCACAATAAGTGACATGATTATTACAAGGGTTGGCTCAATTCTTGAAACTATTTTGCCTATCTCCTCCTCAGCCTCATCCTGGGTACGACGGGCGATCTCCTCCATAGCCTTGTCAGATTCACCTGTTCTGAAGCCCACTGACAGAAGCTGTGGATACAGCCCTGACAGTATTCCAGACTGGGAGGATGCCTCTGGGAAGCCTGTCCCTTTTTCCATAAGACCTATACATTTTGCAAGCCTGCTTTTCATCTCAAGATTGGACACCAGTTCCTCAGCCATCTTTAATGATTCATCAATATCAAGTCCACTAGCCATGGTCATAGACATAGCCGCTGAAAGCTGTGCTGAAGCTATCTTCATGCCCAGACTTCTTTTAGCCATGGCTCTTCTGATAGAACCAAAGCTTTTAGGGTTAGCCCTTGAAATCCTTATTATTATGAATATAACTGCCATCACTGACAGAATCACTATGAGCATATGTCCCCAGTACTTATTTATAGCCTGTCCTATCCCCATAAGAAAGGAAGCTGACGCTGTCATAGTGGTCCCAAGCTGGTTAAACACCTGATTAAATATTGGCAGCACCTTTGTTAATATTATTATAATGACAAAAAGCATCATTACCATCAGTATGGAAGGATAAAACACAGCTCCCTTTATGGTTTTTGAAAGCTGCTCCTGTCTGTCATAGTATTGTGACAGTGACTGAAATACCTCCTCAAGTCTTCCTGTAGCCTCACCTATTCCAATCATATCCGTAGTATATTTTGGGAAACCACCTCCTGAAAGGAATGCATCCTGCACCTTATCCCCATTTTCCATATTATCCTGTATCTTCATAAGCAGCTTTTTAATACCAAGGTCAGCCTGCTCCTCTGCAAGCATTGCTATACCATCGGATATAGGCATCCCTGTTTTAAGTATGAGATGCATCTCCATACAGAAGGAGGACATCCATTCCCGATCTAAAGTCTTATTCATATGTTCCTCCAATATATTTCTACAATAGCTATGTACTCATTTACATACATTTACTAAGGGAAACGTTTTAGAATATACATTATAAAATAAAAATAGGCCTATAAGCCTAATATTCCAGTTGTACTGATAAATAAAGACTATAGGCCTATTTATTACTAACATTATATCATTAATCTACCTAAATGGCTATTAAATGTCAAATTCCTATTGTACTATATTACTATATAAAGTGACATTATTAGCAGTTATACCTGTTTAAAACTTAAACATTTAATAATCTTAACAAAGTTTTAGCTCTATAGCTTATAACCGAAATACATTTCTGCTTCATTTTCCTTAAGTATCCTTGGTACCTTAAGCTGGGTCCTTGATATTCCCCTCTTCTTAATAATACCTTCCTTATATCCCCTGAAGGTTCCTTCCCGTACCACAATCGTCTTAGACATTCCTAGCTTTCCCTTTGAACGTATTCTTCCATAGGCCGGATTAGCGTTACATAGCTCTTTTTCTAATGCATTTGAGATAGTATCTGCGCCATATCTGCTGCCTTCTCTCAGTTCCACAAAAAAAACATATCTGCCTGGGGACACACTGGTATCTGAGAGGCTTGTATAGTCTACCAGAGTAAGTCCCAAGTCCCTGAAGGCTCTTTCCATGGCAGAGGAAACATGCTGCTCTGTGGTTTTCTCTGCGGCTATATTAAGCATCTGGTTCTTTCTATATAAAAACTTAAGCTTGGGGCTTGTATTATAATATCCATCCACCCTTACCACATCTCCCAGCCTGTATCTGTAAAGTCCGGTATAGGTTGTCATAACCACCTCGTAATCGCTTCCTGGCACCAGGTCCTCTACTCCCACGGCCTTAGGACTGGATTCGTTTATGCTTGGTAAAGGAATAAATTCGAAATATGCTGTATCAGGAGTAAGTACATAGCTTATTTTATCTACATAAGGATTGATTCCCACTAATGCCTCCGTTGCAGCATATATAGGAGAATATACAGGCAAGTCCCCAGTATAATGCCCCACCTTTTTATCATATACTGAAAAGCTTCCTCCGGTAACAGTCATAAGGCAGATAAGCTTAGGCCATATCCTCTTTGCAATTCCCTCCATGCCTGCAGCAAGCTCCCTTGACAGCTCCTCAGCCCTGCTGGAATCCGGGATCATACCCTTCATAAGCCTTTCCCGTATCTTGTCATCAAGCTTGTGTGGAGTGGATATTTTCCCACGTCTTATGTCCTCTACCAGGTCCCTCCAATGCTCCTCAAGAAACCTGAACATATCCAGCACCGATGATATAAATACGCCACTGATGTACATAAGCTTCTTTTCTTTTAATCCGAACAACAGATGAAGGTATAAGGAGTTATCCCTGTCATACAGCTCCATAATCTCTGGAGGGGAGGTCCACATTAGTGGTATAAGCCTCCTTATGCTTTTCATCCCCCCTGAGGTTGCAGAGCATACAGGAGTGTTCCCCTTAGTTTCTCCTGCAGGAAGCATATCCGTAAGGGTCAGACCTCTGCCGTAGGAATACTGACTTTTAAAGGCCTTATACATCATCCTCTGGGTTAGTATAGCCATGTAACCTGAGGCTATTTTAAGGGAGTGCCTGGTTACCGGAATAAGCTTCTGCTCCCCTGTAGTACCTGAGGTAACTCCAAAATATTGTAGCGAATCGGCTAAAAGCACGTTCTTCTCTCCGTCTGCCATCCTCTTAATATAAGGCCTATATGTGTCATAATCCCCTAGTGGAACACTGGCTCTATACTGCTGGGGAGTTTTTATATGTGAGAAGTCATGCTGCCTTCCGAATTCCGTGGCTTTGTTTTCCTTGACTATCCTTCTTAGGGTTCTGCAGCTTACCTTAGCTGCCCTTTTTGTTACACGATTGAAGCTCGCTTCCTTTATTCTCCCTCCCTTAACCGTTGAATAGGATAAGGCTTTGCTCAGAATACCCGTAATATCACCCCATAATTACACTTCATACCATATTATGCAGCAAGTGAAGAACCTGCTCTATTTTTATTATTCTACCAGAAGCTTTTTATGTATGGGGCGGGCTATAGGTCATAGCGAATATTTAATATACATTTTTTGATATTACATGAGGGGAAATGATATATTTATACGTATAGTAAGGTGAAAGCGCTTTTATATATGTACGTTTTATCAGGAGGGATGCTGTCTTGGATAACAAGAACGACCAAAGGCTCATTAAGCTTATATATAAAAATCCACAGGAAGGTATCAGGCAGGCTATAGAGCTTTATGGAGGAGCTGTGAGCACCATATGCCGCAACATATTGTTTGACTTTGATGAGTCTGATATACAGGATGCAGTTTCTGACAGCTTCCTTAAGCTATGGAAGAGCGCCCACCAGTATAAGATAGAAAAAGGCTCCTCCCTTAAAAGCTATATTTATGCTATAGCAAGAAACACGGCAAGAGATAAAAGGCGGGGCATTGGAAGGTTCCCCTCTCCACTCCCTCTGGAGGAGCTGACGATACCCTGTCCATTAGATCTCGAATCTGAGTTTGCCAGAAGAACCAATGAGAACATAATTCACGATGCCATAGGGGAAATGGATGAGCCACAAAGAAGCATTTATATATTAAGATACTTTTACTCCTTCAGCATAAAGGATATTGGCCAGAGAATGGACATGACACCTAAGACAGTAGAGAACCTGCTTTACCGAAGCAGGGAAAAGGTAAAAAAATCCTTAGAAGAAAGGGGAATAATATATGAATAATATAGATATGACTAATATAATCACCGAAATAAAGGATGACGAAGCACTAGACCTGGGAAACAATCTATCCACAGGAGAAAAGGCTAGAATACTAGAAAACACCCTTGGAAAAATGGGCATTAAGCCAGTAAGAAAGTCCTTGAGAAAAAGAGCAGCTCTGCTGGTTATTGCTGCTGTATTTGTTCTAGGAGTTACAACTGCCTATGCTACTGGAGTCTTTGGGTGGGATAATAGACTTTCAAAGATTTTTGGAATCAACCAGTCCAACAAAGACCTTGTTGATGGCAGCTGGCTTATGATTAACCAGTTTGATGAAGAAAACGGTGTTAAGATTGAAATAGTATCTGCCATAGGAGATAAATATAACGTATATATAACCGGAGAAATCACCCTCCCGGAAGGGGCCGATATGACCAAAACCTACTCTTTTGGAAGCTTCAGCTTCCCCATAAGAAACTTTGGAAGTGGAGGTATGAGTGTTCAGTTTCTGGAGGATGAGGATACAAATGATAACATAATTCCCTTTATTGTAAATATATCCAGAGAGAGAGGCGTCAAGGGAAAAAAATGCTCTGTTGAAATTAAGGACATAGTTGCTCTCAATGAATCATCAAAGGAGGTCGTATACCCAGGCACATGGAATATCAGCTGGAGGCTTGACTATGATAATACATCCATCGAATACCACCTAAATGCTGTACTAAATATATCAAACAAGGAGGTTACAATAAACAAGGTATCTGTGTCCCCTCTGTCGGTAACAGTAAAGGCAGGTAGCGGAATAATAAACGAGCTCATAGACAGATACTTTTCCTCATCAAAGGGTGGTGAGCTATATGCTGAGAGTCTCAGAATAGATGCAGTAGTCCTCTCAGATGGCGCACGCATAGATGATTTCAACGGTGGTAATACATCATCTAATGGATTTAATGCAACATCCAGCGTAACCTTTGCCAGAATAATCAACCCTGAAGAGGTTAAATCAGTTATAGTAAACGGAACAGAAATACCCCTTAAATAATACAAAACTTAATAGGCAAGAGTCTATTATAATCCCACCTTTAGTGTTAGAAATTTTACTGTAGATTAGCTTATCACTTATTAAGAACTAATCACACATCAGCTGTTGGTTGGCATTTACCAATGCATACCAAAAACTCCGTCTGTTTTCTATAATCAAGTCAGACGGAGTTTTACTATTTGGTAATGAACATACAGAGGACCTTATCCTAAAGAATATTTCTTTTATGCACACATAAAGGTATACAAGCTGTCTTATGCCGACGGTAATTATGTATTACATACATGTAAGATTTCACATCGACTATGATCATCTGGTTGATACCGGACAATCACTTCACTTCCCACCTTGTAGATGCTCTTTTTACCGTGATCGGTCCATTCATTGGGTTTTCCTACTGCAATACGAATAGGCACATTATCAACAGTATACTTGACCACTGGCTTCGTCCAATAGTCGTCAACCAGCTCAGGAGCTTTGCAAGGATTGCAGGGATCAATCCTCATTTCATGCGTGCAATGGATCCAGATGTCCACCACAACGGCTCTCGCAGTGTGTGGTTCCTCAAGCAGCTTTCGTTCTGCTTCCTTTTTACAGCGTTCTGCTCGTTCCTTTGCATCTGCTATAAATCTAAATATTCCCATTCATTTCTCCTCCTTTTATTTCCTCTACCTCCACGTGAGTACTTCCTTATTGATGCTCAAATATTTTTGCTGCTACAGCTTTATGCCGCAGTTCCATGTTAGCCCTAACTTATTCCCGTCTTGATTTCAAAGACATATTTCACATGCCCCTGCTACTCGAGTTACTTTTCTATACTATACCAGAGATTACAATTATTATCAATTTTTTTCGAACTATCGCCCTACAAGCCTGATATTTGCAAAATACCAGGCGACAGCCACTTCATGGTGAGGCTGCAAATAAATTGGGCAAAATGATTAAAAACCCTGAAAATACAAAGAACGGCATGACCACCCGGTCACACCGTTCTCCATAGCAAAATAAATGACTGTCTCTTTTAAGGCTTTTCCAACTGATTATGTATTCCTAGAATCCTATAGTGTAAGCAAACTTATAAACGTCCCCATCTGAAAGCTTCACATCCTTAATACCTACACTAAGCTGGTTTCCATCCTTGTCCTGAAGACACCACCAAGCCTGTTCCTTGTTGTAATCAGCTATAGTACCGTCTATTGCTGTCAAATAGCCGTCGTTGTATTCCTGGAGGCTTATAAGCTTAGCAGCATACATTGCATCGGCTAAGGTCTCCCCTGCTTTTGCTGTAAGAGCATAGTCCTTTGTGGTTTTATTCTCATACACTACTGTAAGAGTGGCCTTTATCTGCTTCTCTGTGCTACCACCTTCTCCTCCGTTCTCCACAGCCTTTTTACCACAGCCTGAGAGCAGGCTTAAAGCAAAAATCATTCCTAATACCAGTACCAGTATCCTTGGCTTTTTCATTTCATCTTCTCCTTTTATAATTTATTATCTGCATAAAAAAGGCCCTTTCATATGATGAAAGGGTGCAATACATTTCTGAGCATGACTCATTGTACCATCTCCATCACTCGCAGAAGAGTACAAAACTAAAACCCGGTAGCCTGACTTTCGGAGAAATCCGATTACAGTGGCGGGACCGTGTGAGACTCTCACTCACTTCCCCGGCGCAGCTTAAGCTGCTTGCTTTAGTCTTTTGAAAAGGCTATTCTTTTATACTGAACTAATATTACTATACTATGAATTTAATGTCAATATTCTAAAATTCAAACGCAATATGCACCAAAATTCCCCCATGGCTCTACCCTGCTGTACTGAGGCAGGCTGGAATAGAAATGGACCATTACCGGTGCCCAGACAAGATGTGGATGGAGCATTATAAATTCTCTATCTCCATAGCACATTGCCTCAAGTGCAAGTGGTAGCTCCCTCCTAAATATGGAGTTGCGTATTTCAGGATTTCCTGAAACCTCAGGGCCATATACATATAAATAGACCTCAAGTACATACTGTTCCTCAGAGCAGCGTATCCACTGGGCAAACACCTCATCTCTGGTTTCATTTACCTTATCCCACGCAAACTCATTTCCTACAGTAAGAAAAAGCTCGCCTGTATCATCGGAATGGGTCAGGGTATACTTTCTCCCCATAACCGGAGCATAACCCGATACCCCTCCCCTAAACTCAACACAAAGCATATCAGGATTAAACTGGCTCATGATTTCTCCCCCATTTTTTATTGGCTGTAAGTGGCTGTCTTTATACTAATTAGTATATGGGGGAAATTTTTTGTATGTTACCCTATAAAGTATTTATACTGCCTAAACCTATAAGATTGTCAACAGGCAGAGCCATGAGTATGCCTTTTCCCTCTGTGCGCATTCCAACCTCATGGTTTATTGCCTGCATTATTGCTGCTCTTGAATCCTTATAAGCAACAATGGCCACTATCTCCTTTTCCTCCTTAATGGTAATCCCAAGGAACCTGGATGCTTCCTCTGAACCTAAAAGTCTTGCCTCAATTACTGTCCCTCCTGTTGCCCCCTCTTTTTTTGCAGCATCCATAGCCTTATCTGCAAAACCATGGTTTACAATTGCTAGTATGAGTTCGTATTTAACATCCTTGTCCATAATATACTCCTCTTCCTCCTCTTTGTCCTGTAACTGCTCCAGCTGTTGGCATACATGACCGCTTAGGGCTGTTAATCTAAGAGTAAAGGCTATACCTCCTCCTGGTTTACCCATTTCAAGGCCATAATTAGCCATTTCCAGTATGCCCTTTATCCTGCTGCAAGGAATAAGGCTAAGCACCACGTCCTTCTTTGTTTCCTGCAAGCCTAAATAATCTAGCAGCTCTGAGCCTGCAGTACCCGAAGCATGACAGGTATATTGGAACACCATGTGGGCCTTCTCCATTTTATACAGTTTCGCAACTCTGTCTCCTTGACCATGTTCTACGATGGTTACAACCATACCTATTCTTCCCATATGGTTTGTATCATTCATTCTCCTGCACCTCCAGGTATTCTATAATCTCATCAGTAACTTCCTCATCTGCATTCTCCTGTTTTTGTGGTGATAATCTACTCTTATATATTAACCCCAGAAGCTGTATGGTAATAAGGGGCGTCATAGCTACCATAGCCACCAATCCAAAAGCATCGGTAAGTATATCTCCTCCTAGAGCCTCGCAGGCACCCATTGCCAGAGGAAGTAGGAAGGTAGCTGTCATTGGTCCACTAGCCACCCCTCCACTGTCGAAAGCGATAGCCGTGTATATTCTCGGTACAAAAAAGGTAAGTGCTATAGCTATTGCATAGCCTGGTATCAGATACCAATATATAGATATGCCCGTAAGCACCCTTGTCATTGCCAGGCCCAATGAACAAGCAATACCTATAGACAGGCTTAGACGCATAGCCTTTTGGGATATAGCTCCCTCTGATATCTCCTCCACCTGTTTGTTCAAAACTGCAACAGCAGGTTCAGCCTCCACAACAAAATATCCAATTAACATACCAATTGGTACCAGAATCCATTTATACGGCAGTTTAGCTAAGGAGGCACCAATAAAGCTCCCTGCTGACATAAAGCCCACGTTAACTCCTGTTAAGAAGAGCACCAGCCCTATAAAGGTATAGACTGTTCCAATAAGTATCCTTATAATGTTACGTTTATCGAACCATCTTGTAATAAACTGAAATAGTATGAAAAATATCATTATAGGGAGAAGTGCTATGCCAACCTCCTTCAAGTAAACATATACCCCATCAACGAAAAGCCTTCCTACCTGAACTGTATCTCCTATATCAGGCATATCAAATGGAGTATAGCTTCCCCCTGAGGAATTGTAGCATATTCCCAAAACCAGTACAGCCATTATAGGGCCTATACTGCAAAGAGCCACATGACCAAAGCTGTCCTCCTGGGCATTCTTATCACTTCTCATATTTGCCATACCGATTCCTAAGGCCATTATAAATGGAACTGTTATAGGTCCTGTTGTAACCCCTCCACTGTCAAAGGCTACTGAAAGAAAGCCTTTAGGAACGAGTATGCTTAACAGAAATGCTGCAGAGTAGAAAATAACCAGCATTCTAGAAAGCGGTATGTTGTATAGGGTTCTCAGCAGTGAAATCATCATGAAGAGCCCTACTCCAATGGCAACCACAATAATAAGCATGGAGTCCGGAACTGATGGCACCTGATGGGCAAGCACCTGCAGGTCAGGCTCCGCCACAGTTACGAAAACTCCTATGGCAAGGGTAACTATCATCATCATAATCAGTTTTCTGGACTTAGTAAGCTTTCCTCCTATAGCCTCTCCCATTTGCAACATAGACATGTCAACCCCTAAGGAAAAAAAGCCCATTCCTACAATAAGCATCGCTGCTCCTGCCAAAAAAAGCACCATAGTACCTACAGGCATAGGTGTAATGGTTATGCTCAGTAAAAGTACGATTGCCGTTATAGGAATCACCGAGGATATACTCTCTTTTATTTTCTCTTTTAATTTCTTATTCATCAATCTACCTTCCTTTTACAATTTTTCAAATATACATTACTTCCTTTCTTATTATTACATTTCGACATATCATGACTACATATCACCCTGGTACATCTCTATTTCTTTGTTTCCACTGTATGACAGATTGTAGAACTTATGATACCCATACTATGGCACCAAACAATGCCCTGTGGCATTAAAACTGATGAGAGGTTTCGACACATATGCAAAAGACTCTGCAAAGTGTTAAGATAATTTTATATTTTTCCTTTATAGTTATATTATGTTACTGTTTTCACCCGTATTATACGAAATTATTTCATTAATTTCAACCCATTAAGTACTCCTGCTCATGTTAACATTCTGAAAATTATGGTTTTTATTAAGTCTATTGCACAAAAAACCGCCTCACTAAATGATTAAAATCTATCCTTAGTGAGGTGGCTATTTCCTCTGTAATATATCCTTATAGCAGCATAGGGCTTTTATGATCCTTAGCTTATTCCACCTTTAATACTATTTTCCCTCCGCTTTCATTGGCAGCATCTTCAATCACCCTTACCGTGGTTAATGCATAAGGACCAATACTTCTGAAGCTTTTTTCAAAATCCGTCCATGTAATGAACACATCCTCCTCCAGCCCTTCTGTAAGACAATCCCAGAGTGCATCTAGATTATTACCATAGTGGTCAGGAAGCTCAAGCTCTTTTTTCAAGACGCTGTGAAGCTCCTCCCTTGATGTAATCTCTTCGCCTTTTATAACAATCCTCTTCATTCTGTTTCTCCCCTATTCTCTATATTCTGTAAAGCTTCCATAGTGATCTATAGTAAAATATATGAGCCCGTCATTTGAAAATACTATTCTGTCAGCTCCTCTTTTCCCACCTTTATAGTTAATGTCACACTCATACCATTTCCTGCCGTCCTTTTCAGGAAGAAGTCCCTCGAAGTTACCAAACACATCTCCTCCTATGCTTTTCCCCTTGGCATAATCCCAAAGATTCTTTCCCGAATCCCAGCCTAGTACCTTTGCTTCCTTCTTGGTTATAAAGTTTTGGGGAAGCTTTCCATAGGCTCTGATATATTGTGCCACGGTGTCAAACTCATCATACGAGCCATTCTCATTAATATCTTTTTTACTGTTGACCTCTCCCTGAGTATCCTCATTCTTTTGGACCTGCCCCTGAGCCTGTGATGGGCTCATATTTGTACCATTATCAATCTGGTCAATACATCCTAAAAAGGAAAGGCTCATGATGATACATAGAGCTAATGCCAAAATTGCTTTAATACCTTTTTTCATACTTACCTCCAATCAAGCTACTTTTGCAGGAAATAATTGCAAAGAACTGCTGCATATAATTTTAGATTAATTTTAATTCATAGTAATTATAATATAAAAAAAGCTTCATATTCTACCTTCTACAATATAAAATCACTGAATTAAAGCATAATACATAATTACAAAAATGTATAATTTGTATTAAATGTTATAATGTGCTAATATTTAAAAGAGTTAATCCCGTTTGAAGAGCATAGTTATACTATGTAGCTTTAAACTATCACAGATTTTCGAACTTTATCATTTTGACATTTAAAAGGCATTACGTATTATAAGGAGAAAGCAAGATGGACAAACTAAAACTTAAGCCAATATGCTGTGGTAATGATATTATGCTAAGGCTCATAGAGGCAGACGATTTGGATAAATATTATAAAGACGGCTTCGAGCACGAGGACAAGGAGGTAATGCTGTGCACCGGAAGCACTTCGGGCATTACCAGGGAACAGCTGGCAGCATACATAAACCGGATTGTAACAGACAACACCAGATATGACCTTCTTATAATTAATAAAGAAAAAAACATATTAGGTGAGGTTGTACTCAATCAGATAGATTGGGAAACCAAGTGCAGCAGCTTTCGCATAGGTCTGTTCAAGATGGAATCCTGTAACAGGGGATTAGGAGAGCTGGCAACCAAGGAGATGCTTAAGCTGGGATTTGAAACACTAGGCCTTCATAGAATAGAGCTTGAGGTGTTTGCCTTTAATGTAAGGGCGTTTAAATGTTACTCTAAGTGCGGATTTATAAAAGAAGGCGTACTTAGGGATGCCCATATGATAGAACCGGGTATATACTGTAATGTCATATGTATGTCCATACTTAGCAGTGATTACTTTAAAGTATCTGAATAGGGTAGCATCGGAGCTATATTAAACTGGTATGCCTTGATTACCTAAATTTTCTTATTATCGTAACAGCCAATCTCACGCCGCCAAATAATTCATCTGGGTACATATATTTGTAAAGATTTTTTATCAAAAATGCTATATAATATAGTCTGTGATGACATATAATTCATATACGGAAAGGATAAAAAAAGTGAAGCTTAATCGAATTAATATAATTGTGGTTATACTGTCCATGATTGGACTTGTAGCCTATTTGTTTATTGTGGAGGATTACCACAATATAGTCCATATATTCCATTCTGTAAACCCTATGTGGATATTATGGGCAGTGCTTTTGATGATAGCTTACTGGTTCATTGAGTCCCTTATACTTCATGCAGCCATGAGAAAGCTGTACCCCTCCCAAAAATATGTTGAATCTTTGAAAACCTCCATGATTGGACAGTTCTATAACAGCATAACTCCCTCTGCCAGCGGAGGCCAGCCCATGCAAGCCTTATATATGGTAAAAACGGGAGTGCCCCTTGGGGTTGGCACCAGTGCTCTGGTGATAAAACTTATTACCTACCAGATAGTAATTGCAGCATATCTTGTGGTTATGGCTATATTTAAGCTGCAGGAGTTTTCCTCTAAAATATACGGCCTGACCTTTCCTATAGTAATAGGACTGATTGTTAATATAGTAGTTACTTCAGCCTTTATTGTATTCTGCTGCTTTAAAAATGTTGCTATAGGTGCAGCCAGAAAAATAATAAAGCTTTTATGCAAAACCAGGCTGTGTAAACATGCTGATGATAAACTTGAATATATTGAAGATGAAATAGAAAAGTTCTATGACAGCTTCCACATAATAAAGAGGCACCCTTTTATGATGGTAAAGCTTTGTGTAATGGCAGCAGTCCAGCTGACACTTTACTTCATTATACCCTACTTTATATACCGTTCCTTTGGTATGAACGAAGCCTCTATATATTCCTTCATGGCCTCCCAAGCCTTCGTGCTGAACATATCCTATTTTGTTCCTCTGCCTGGGGCCGCAGGAGGTGCGGAGGTAAGCTTTTATGCGTTTTATCAGTTGTTCTTCCCGTGGAGTGTGATTAATCTGGCCATACTGCTTTGGAGGCTTATTACCTATTACTCCAACATATTGGTGGGAGGGTTCTTTGCATTAAGCCTTAATAAGGCATCCAACGGAGTAACTAGGCAAAATGAAGCAGCATGCTGATTGCTGCTCTTCATCAGCCATGTGTCCGTAGTTTTTAGATATTTATTGCATATTCGTGTACACATATATTGACTTTAAATAAACCATGTAGTAATATAAGAAGCAATCTGTTGAAGACAAAGATTAGGACGAGTACGGCAAACCCTGCTATAAGAGAGGGCGGTTCCAGGCTGCAAGGCATTCCTGGTAAGATTGTCCACAAACATCTACGAATTTCTTTCTGAACCCTGGCAGGAAATGATACCGGCACCTTAAGGACGTAAAGCGGGTTATGCCAATTTAAGTTGAACCACGGGAGATAGCTCTCGTCCCTTTTCTGGGATGGGAGTTTTTTGTATATACCAATACTCCTTTATGAAATAAATAACACATATAACAGGAGGAAAATATATGAAAATACTTATACAGAAATTTGGAGGAACCTCAGTATCAACTCCTGAAAGAAGGGCAATTGCTGCAAACAAGGTAATTTCAGCCAAGGAAAATGGCTTCAGTCCTGTGATTGTGGTTTCTGCCATGGGCAGGAGGAATGATCCCTATTCTACAGACACTCTTTTAACTCTTGCAGGAGGAGCCAATACCTCCCTTAAGAAGAGAGACCTTGACCTGATAATGTGCTGCGGAGAGCTCATATCAACAGCAGTAATGGCTCAGGAGCTCTGCTCCCGTGGATATAGAGCTATGGCACTTACAGGGGGCAATGCAGGAATAATCACCGACAGCACCTATGGCTCTGCTGAAATAGTAAAGATAGAAGGAGAAAAGCTAAGAAAGCTTTTATCCAAGGGAATCATTCCTGTTGTTGCAGGCTTCCAGGGAGTAACTGAACAGGGAGACCTGACCACCATAGGAAGGGGAGGCAGTGATGTTACAGCAGCTGTATTAGGAGGGGCCTTAAAGGCAGAATGTGTTGAAATATACACTGACGTGGATGGTGTCATGACTGCAGACCCACGTATTGTACCAGAGGCCCGGCTAATAGACCAGATAAGCTATGATGCTGTATTCCAATTGGCAGATGAGGGTGCCAAGGTTGTACATCCAAGGGCAGTGGAATATGCCATGAGAAGCGGTGTTCCAATGGTTGTGAAAAACACCTTAAGCGACAGCTCTGGTACCATAGTAAGTGCAGGCTCCCTCATACCAGGAAAGCCTCTTACAGCCATTACCAGCATGAAGGACAGGGTTCAGTTTACCATTAGCATGGAAAACTGGAGCTACGAAAAGGATGTGCTTACACTGCTTTCTGAAAACAACATAAGCATAGACCTTATAAACATATTCCCTGACAAGGATATATTCACTGTAGATAATAAGGATTCAGACAAGACTGAGGAAATACTTAAAGCCGTCTCAGCAAAATACACGCTGCTTAAGAACTGCAGCAAGGTATCCATACATGATACCTCCATGCGCGGCACCCCTGGATTTATGGCCAGAATACTAAAAGCCTTATCAAGTGGAGACATAAAGGTGTTGCAGACTGCAGACTCCCACTCCACAATATGGTGCCTTGTATCAGAGAAGGATTCCGACAAGGCTGTGCAGCTGCTGCATAAGGCCTTTGTAAAATAATAAGGAGGAAAACTATTATGAAATATATCAGTACCCGCGGCGATAAACAAAAACTATCATCAGGAGAGGCAATACTCCAGGGAATATGCAAGGATGGAGGGCTTTTTGTTCCAGAGAACATTCCTTCACTTTCCATGGAGCTTCAGGAGCTGACCTCCTTAAGCTATAAGAATCTTGCCCTGACAATACTCAAAAAATTTCTTACAGACTTTGATGAACAGAAGCTAACAGGCTGTATAAACAAGGCCTATGATAATAAATTCGATACCTCCTCTATAGCACCACTAGTGAGGCAAAATGGGGTAAGCTTTCTTGAGCTTTACCATGGGCCAACACTTGCTTTTAAGGACATGGCCTTAGCCCTTCTTCCTCATCTGCTTAAAGCCTCCGCCGAAATGTACGGAATAAAGGAGGACATCGTAATACTTACTGCAACCTCAGGAGATACTGGCAAGGCAGCCTTAGAAGGCTTTGCAAACGTAGCTGGAACAAAGGTAATCGTATTTTTCCCCGAGGACGGAGTAAGCCCCATACAGAAGCTTCAGATGGTAACTCAGGAGGGCGTAAACACCTGTGTATATGGGGTTAAAGGTAACTTTGACGATGCACAGACAGGAGTAAAAAATATTTTTAATAATAAGGAGTATAATTCCTTCCTTGAAGATAAGGGTTACATTCTCTCCTCAGCCAACTCCATTAACATAGGAAGGCTTGTACCGCAGATAGTTTACTACTTCCACTCCTATGGAGAACTGCTCAGGCAGGGTAGGATTTCTATGGGAGATGAAATAAACTTTGTGGTTCCTACGGGCAACTTCGGAAACATACTTGCAGGCTATTATGCAAAGCATATGGGACTGCCTATAGGAAGGCTTATATGTGCCTCAAACGAAAATAACGTGCTTTATGACTTCCTTAAAACAGGGGTATATGACAGGCGCAGGGATCTTGTACTAACCTCCTCACCATCAATGGATATACTCATATCCAGCAATTTAGAAAGATTGTTGTGGGAGATAAGTGACAAGGATTGTGAGACAGTAAATCATCTTATGGCAGATCTTAAGGATACGGGCTGCTACACAATTACAGAGGCTATGAAGGACAAGTTATCCCCCTTCTATGGAGGCTATGCTACAGAGGAGGAGTCCTCCTACTCTATTAAAGGTATGTATGATGCTTCAGGCTACGTTATGGATACCCATACTGCAGTAGCCTATACTGTATATGAAAAGTACAGGAAGGAAACCAGGGATGCCAGGGAAACTGTTATACTGTCTACTGCCAGTCCCTTTAAGTTCGGAAAAAGTGTGTGTTCCTCACTGGGGCTGTTCACTGAGAACCTGGATGATTTTCAATCACTTAAGCTGCTTCAGGACTTTACAGGACTTGCAATGCCTAAGGCAGTTTCCGGGCTTAATACTAAACCCATTCTCCACTCCAGGGTTGTAGAAAAAAACAGCATGCAGAGGGCTGTTTCAGATTTTCTTAAGGTAAGGTGAGCCTATGATTAAAATAAGAGTTCCCGCAACCAGCGCCAATATGGGTCCAGGCTTTGACTGCATGGGACTGGCACTAAATTTGTATAACCATTTTTACATGGAAGAGGCTTCCTCAGGTATTTCCATAACAGGCTGTCCTAAAGCTTATGCAGGAGAGGATAACCTTGTATATACAGCTTTGGTGCATACTCTAAAGCGTACCGGTCACATTCATGCCTTAAAGGGCCTGCATATAGATATAAAGTCTGATATACCAGTGTGCCGTGGCCTTGGCAGCAGTGCCTCCTGTATAGCTGCAGGAGTAATGGGTGCCAGCGAGCTTTATGGCCTTAAGCTTACCACAGAGGACATCCTAAGTATATGCTCCTCCATAGAGGGCCATCCTGACAACACAACCCCTGCAGTTCTGGGTGGGTTCACCATAGCCTTAGAGGAAAACGGAAGCATTCTATACCAAAGGATAGTTCCCCCTGCAGCATTAAAATTCTGTGCATTGATTCCGGACTTCACCCTGTCCACATCAAAGGCCAGGGAAGTACTTCCAGACATGGTGCCAAGGCTTGATGGAGTATTCAATGCAGGAAGGGCAGCGCTGCTTACGGCATCTTTTTATAGTGGAAGCCTTGAATATCTCAGGACTGCCTGTGAGGATAGACTCCATCAGGATTACAGGGCAGGTCTTATTGAAGGGTATAATGAAATAGTGTCAAAGAGCTTAGAGCTTGGGTGCCTTGCTACCTTCCTAAGTGGAGCAGGGCCTACTATTATGGCAGTATTAAGGGAGGACGACCTGCTGTTTAAGGATAAAATGGAGGAATTCCTAAAGGGCAACAAAAACAGATGGACCGTAAGAGAACTTTCCTTAGACAGTAAAGGAACAGCTATAGAACAAATTTCTATATAATAAGGCATACTAAACATAATTATATAAAGGAGAACCGCCATGAACAAGGTGAATATAGCACTACTTGGCTTTGGCAACGTAGGCCAGGGGGTATGGAAGATACTCTGCACAAACCGTGAGGAAATAATGAAACGTTGTGGTTATGATATTGAAGTAAGTAAAATACTTATAAGAGACCTGGAGAAGAAAAGGTCTATGGATATACCACAAGGAATATTCACCACAAACCCTGAGGATATATTAGGTGACCCATCCATTAAAATAGTAGTAGAGCTTATGGGAGGCCCTGAGCCTGCATTTGATTACATGATAACTGCCATGAAGAAAAAGAAGCATGTAGTCACCGCCAACAAGCTGGTGCTTGCCACCCAGGGAGAAAAGCTTTTCAAGACTGCCCAAGAGGAGGATGTACATTTTTACTATGAAGCCAGCGTGGGGGGAGGCATTCCTATTATAAGGGAGATAAATGAGAGCCTTACCGCAAACCGTATAGATTATCTGGCAGGTATAATAAACGGAACTACAAACTATATACTCACCAGGATGGCTCAGGATAATATGGACTTTAGTGCAGCCCTTAAGGAAGCTCAGGAAAAGGGCTTTGCAGAAGCTGACCCTACATCAGACATTGAAGGCTATGATGCGGCCTACAAGCTGGCAATTATCTCGTCCCTGTCCTTTGGCAAGAGGATTAACTACGAGAACATTTACAGGGAGGGAATAACGAAAATATCTGCAGAAGACATTGCCTATGCAAAGAAATTTGGTTATGCTATAAAGCTCCTTGCCATTGCAAAAAGAGATCACGAAAGGCTTGAGCTTAAGGTAAACCCTGTCATGATTCCCAGCACCCATCCCATGGCCAGTGTCAACGACTCCTACAATGCCATATTCATAAAGGGGAATGCTGTAGGCAGCTTGATGCTCTATGGCAGGGGTGCAGGAGACCTGCCCACAGGCAGTGCTGTGGTAGGAGATATAATATCCATACTAAAAAACACAACAGATACAAACCTTTACAACCCTGTTGCTAAGGCTGCCCCGGGAAACATGGTCAAGCCCTGGGATGAAAACCTCTCCGGCTACTATGTACGACTTGATGTAAAGGACCAGCCAGGCATACTAGGTAAGGTATCTACAATATTCGGTAATAATTGCGTCAGCATACTTACTATGACTCAGGATATAATCAATAAAGACCATGTATCTCTGGTATTTATAACCCACGATGCCCTTCAGGGAAATATTAATAAATCCATTGCTTCCATAAAGCTTCTGGACATGGTAAACAGCGTGGAGAGTCTCATTAGAATAGAAAGCTTATAATAGCTATACCCGGTCTTTATTGATAAGGGCTGGTTTTTTCGTTATTATATATCTTAGAGGTGAAGACATTATGAAAAAATGCATGCTTTCAAAGTCATACCACATTATAGGGCGTGATGTGGATTATAATAAGAAGCTTAAGCCAAGCGCACTTTTCAGCTATTTAGAGGACATAGCGGGACTTAATGCCCTTGAACTTGGAATAGATCAGGACACAATTGCTGAAAGGGCAAATGCAGCCTGGATTGTATCCCGCATGAGGCTTCAGATGGACAAATACCCCAGCTGGAAGGATGACATAACAATAGAAACCTGGCCCCAGCTTCCCCAAAAATACCTATTCGAAAGGGACTATGTTGTTAAAGCTGCTGATGGGGAGGTACTGGGAAGAGGAACCTCCGTATGGGCTATAATAGACATTGATACAAGAAAGCCTCTGCCATCAGATGCCATAAGGGTAGATTATCGTGAAATAAGAACAGAGCGTGCCATAGACAGCAAATCAGCAAGGATGGCACCCTTTGGAGAGATGGTTGAAATAGCCCACCGTCCAGTATGCTATAGCGATATAGATATGAACGGACACGTAAACAACTCCAGATACTTAGACTACATCATGGACTGCTACCCGGTAGATACCATACTTAAACACCCTGTAAAGGAGCTGCAGATAAACTATGTTAACGAAGCCCTTCCAGGAGAGACTGTGGTGTTCTACAGGTCAGATGACCCTTCACATGAAAAAAACATCTATATTGAAGGCCGCTGTCAAAAGGATGGCAGAATAATATTTAAGGCGATTATAAGAATATAATCGCCTTTTTACACCTCATTTTATCTTGCAGGCATCCTCTGTAATTACGCTTTGAGACTGCATATAGTAGATATTGCTGTTCTCAGATGAACCTTGGCTACCTGTCATATTCCCATTGTATCCCTTGTCAATAGTAATCTTCATATGCTGGTCCTCAAGCACTGGTATTTTGAAAAAGTTCTGGAACTTTAAAATAATATAGGTTTCTCTGCCCTTCTCCGGGTCTATTATATCGGTGAAGAAATCTCCTGTCCCAAGCTGCACAGCCCAAATCACAAGATAACAAAATATGTTGTAAATGCTCCGCCACAAAAATATGCTCCTTTCAGAAATGCGCAGTCTCCTTAGTGTATAGCCCTGCTTGCTTCCATACTCGCAACCAGTAAGACATAGTAAGATGGTTATGATTACAAAGAACACAGCAAACACTCATATTATGTGGCTATTTGATATAAGCTCCTCCACGCTAAACATGCTCCCATCAGTCAGTATTTTTTTCAGGGTAACATAGTATAGCGCTCCCTCAGCACATACCATAAGTACTAAAAGTCCTAACAGCTTATAAATGGTGCTTCGTGCTATGAGCATCAGCACCGACAGATGCCTCCTCATCTTCTTCACCTCTTTCCCAATATTTTTCAATAAGCTCCAGTGCCTCTGTCTTAGATATTCCCATACCCTTCATGGTACTTATTATGTTTAAGGTATCATCCTCCAGCAGCTGAGAGCGGATTTTCTTCTTCTTATCCACATCAACAACCATTAAGCTCTTTGCTCCTGTTTGGGAGACTATAAGACTTTCTTCCTCCAGCAGCCGGTATGCCTTCTGTACAGTATTGGGATTGACGCTTAGCAGGGATGACAGCATCCGGCGTGAGGGTAGCTCGTCACCGTCTTTAATGGTGCCTGCCACTACCCCACGTTTTATGTAAAGTATTATCTGAATATAAATAGGACTTCCTTCCCTTGCACTAAAGCCTTCAAATGAAATCATGTTGTCCACCCGAACCCTCTCAAAAATAACCGTATTACTCATATAATACAGTCCTCAACTGTATTATATGAGTAATACGGCAACTATGTCAATAGGGTAATAATAAAATAGCAACTGCCAATTGCGTGACTCATTGGTAATTAGCTGATATTATTAGCTTAGATGAAGGGGGGATGTATTTATGCTTGATGCAAAGGCCATTGGAAACAAGCTAAAGCAGCTGAGAACTGAAAACAGCTTCAGTCAGGACCATCTGTCAGAGCTTCTTTACGTTTCCAGGCAAGCCATATCAAGGTGGGAGCTAGGTCAGGCTCTTCCAACGGTGGACAACCTTATAGAGCTTATAAAGCTATACAGGGTATCCCTTGAAGAATTGCTATGCATGAATGATGAGGTACATATAAACAAAGACAACATATTTAAAGGGCACGACAGGGGCTTCATTATAAGAAGCATAATATCCGGACGTATATCCGTCCAGCTAGACAAGGTTTTCTATCTCATGTCAGATGAGGAGAGGCTCCTGCTGTTAAAGGCTGTAAAGGAAAATAGACTTGGAGTCGATAAAAGAAGGCTCTGGGTAAAGCTTACCCCAGAGGAACAGAAATATTTAGGTCATGGAGGAATGAGCTATTATGAATAATTGGGGAAAAATAACTGAATCCATAAAGGGTGAAAGCTCTGATAAATCAAAAGACAGTAATAATAATTTAAAAAAGATGCTTCCATTTTTAGATGATGAACAGCTGGAGGAGCTTGCAAGAAAGATTCAGGATAATAATGGGGAGTATAAAGGTCTCAAGCTTGAAGTCCTCCTTCCCTTCCTGGATGATGCTTATATAGACCAACTATTCTTAAGCCAATTAGAAAAGGGAGAGGATGCCTGCTCCTTTGCCCCCTTCGTTTCAGATGAGGTCTTTAATGAAATGATTAAAGGCTGTATAGATGGCAGGATATCCGTAAACCTGACAAAATACCTTCCTTTTATGGATGATGATACTATAGAGCTACTTGCGGAAAAGGTTTCTGATGAGGGTGAATTCTGTGGAGTAAAAATGGCCTCCTTGATGCCTTTTATGGATGATGACGTAATAGATAAGCTTCTGTTTGAGAGAATACACTCAGGAGATGATTATATTTTCATGCTTCCCTTTGCCAGCGATGAAATACTTCACAGAATCATAGAGGAGTATGCGGAAGGGAAATCTCACATAGATATTAACCCATTCCTGCCTTTCCTTGAGGATGAGGATATAAAAAGGCTGTTTCAATATGAAATGAATAAAAGAGATTAAAACACTAAGGGAGAGCCGTCTGGCTCTCCCCCTTTCACTCTTGTCGCCCTGCCCCCTCGCTTTGTTCAGGGCACAAACATAACATAAAGATAGCCTTTAATCCACTGATTTCATGGACTCAACCATTCCTATGATCTTAAGCCTAAAGTGCATTACCACGCTTACAAAGCCTGAGAACAACATAGTCAAGACTCCTGAGTATACATAGCTAAGTAGCTTAATGGTACGCCCGAACATAACGTAGTTTACCTCTGCGGTAGTTACGGTAAACCTGTGGAGGAACACCCCAAACACCAGGCCAAAAACAATTCCTATCATAGTAAGGAGTATGTTCTCCCTGAAAACGTATTCCGAAACCTCCTTGTCATAGAAGCCCAGCACCTTAAGGGATGCTATCTCCCTCATCCTCTCAGTTATGTTTATGTTGGTCAGGTTATACATGACCACAAACGCCAGTGCAGCAGCTGACACTATAAGCACCAGCACCACATAGTTTAAGCTGCTTATGGTCTCCTCAAAGCTTTCCGTAAGCCCTGTTGTAAGGCTTATGCTCTGTACCTCACTATTTGCAATTATATCCTCTGAAAGCTGCTCTTCAAACGTCTCTGATGTTTGAGAGGTCTTCGCCACAAGCTTTGTGTATTCTATCTCTTTGTTATAAATCCGGGTATAGGTGGATGGAGACAGGTATATATAGTGCTGTATATAGTTTTCGATTATACCAGTTACCTTTACCTGAAGCCTTCCCGTATCACCGTCCTTTATATATACAGTATCCCCTGCCTTGACTCCCAGCTGGTCAGCCAGCTTTTCCGTAAGCACTGCCCCGTCATCTGTTAGCGGAACCGCTTCTTTTGTATTCCTGTTCCTGAAAACAATATAATCCTTCAGCTTCTCAGTGCTTTCAGGAACAGAGAGTATGGCACTTTTAACAGTGTCACCCTCTAAGAGCTCCACATTCTGATTCATCATAAGCATGTAGCCTGTTATCCTGTCATCCCCCTTAAGCCGGTCTGTTATGTCATAGGGCTCCCCTGCTGGTATTCCTCTCCTCAGTTCCACTATGGCCTGGTACCGGTATAGCTCATCAAACTGCTTTGAAACAATGGATATGATGGAATCCTTCAGCCCAAAGCCTGTTAAAAGAAGCGCTGTACAGCCCGCTATTCCGAACACCGTCATGTAAAGTCTCTTTTTATATCTGAACAGGTTTCTTGCAGTTATCTTCTTTGTAAAGGAAAGCCTTCTCCAAAGGAAGGTAATCCTCTCTAATAGTATCCTTTTTCCTGCCTTAGGGGCCTTTGGCCTCATAAGGGAGGCTGGAGTATCCGCCAGCTCGCTGTAGCAGGCAAACCAGGCGGCAAAGGTGGTGGTAACTGTTGCAATGGCTGTGGACATGACAGCATACTTTATATTAAAAGGAGTCTTTATTGGAGGCAGAATATACATTATGCTGTAGGCACTGAATATGACAGTTGGAAACAGCTTAAAGCCTATAGAAAAGCCTAAGGCGCTTCCAAGCACGCTGGCAATAACAGCATACATTAGGTATTTGAAGGTTATCCTGCCCTTGCTATAGCCTAGTGCCTTCAAGGTTCCAATGTAGCCTCTCTGCTCATCCACCATCCTTGTCATGGTAGTCAGGCATACCAATGCTGCCACAAAGAAGAAAAACACGGGGAACACCTTGCCTATTGCATCCATCCTGTCTGCAGTATAGCTGAACTCTACTGCCCCGTAATTTGATTTCCTATCAAGTATATACCATACCGGTTCCTCTAAATCTGAAATCTGATTTTCCGCGTCCTTCAGCTTTTTCTGGGCATCTGCTATCTGCTGGTCAGATTCTGCTTTCTTTTTTTCCAGTTCAGCATAGCCCTCCTTAAGCTGCTCCTTCGATTCTGAAAGCTTTTTCTCTCCCTGCTTTATCTGGGTTTTTGCTTCCGCTACAGAGGAATTCAGCCTGCTTTGCTGCTGTTCTAAGTTTTTTCTGCTTTCATCCAGCTGCTCTCTTGAAGAGGCAAGCTGTGCTGAGGCCTCATCAAGTGGTGTCCTCTGCTTTTCATACTCTGTCTTTGCCTGCTCGTAGGCTGTCTCAAGTGCTGTCCTGGCAGTTTTAATCTCAATTATCTTAGACTCTATTAATGCCTTTTCCTCCAAGGTCAGGGACTCATCCTCAAGCTTAAGCTGAAAATACTGTATCTGATTATCAAGCTCAAGGAGTTTATCTTCCATTTCCTTAAGCCCGGCTTCTGCAAACTCAAGCTTAGGCCTGGCCTTTTCCATCTCCTGATTGTACTCCTTAAGCTTTTGGCTGTACTCATCCTCCCCTGCAGAAAGCTGCCTATATCCTTCATCAAGCTTGGCCTGGCCCTCAGCCTGGGTCACTTTAAGCTGCTGCTTTTTACTTTCAAGCTCCTTCTCCCCATCCTTTATGGACTGCTCTGCAGCATGCAGCTTTTCCTGTGTATTTACGATTTCCTGGGCCTGGGTGTCCTTTGCTTCCTGAAGCTTATCCTTCTGCTCCTGAAGCTCCTTTTGTGCCTCATCTATTACCTCATCATAACGCTCCTTACGCCTTTCCTCTCCCACAGGCTCTATTGTGGACCTTACCTTTTTAATCAGAGCGTCATATCCTTCCGTATATGCGCCCAAGCTTTTAGCATCCTGTACAGTTACATACATTTCAGTGTAGTAGGGAAGTGTAAAGTCCTCCTGAGGAACCATAATAAAATAGTCTATATCCCCGCTGCCTATGGAGGTTGTACCCCTTTCAAAGGATATATAACAGGGAGTTTCGACTATTCCTACAACAGTATACTTATCAAACTTAAGAGTATCCGAAAGGGGGCTTTCTGTCCCCGATGAAAGGGTTATGGTTTCTCCTACCTCCATGCCCGAGTCCAGCACCTTCCCCTTCTCACCTAAGCATTCCCCTGGATTTTCCGGAAGCCTTCCTTCTATAAGTTTGAATTGGTTTATTGGCTCTCCCCCATGAGGCCCCTTAGCAGTCATTGACATAACCTTCACTGCAGCTTCTCCCTTGCCAATGGAAGCCAGTGTGTCTACGAAATAGGCTCCATTAACATTCTCCACGCCTTTAATATTCCTTACTGCCTCAAGATCATTGTCATCTATTCCATAGGTTGAAAGCACCTGTATATCATAAAGGTTATACTGGTCAAAGTACTCATCTGCTGTATCCTGCATGTCAGGACAGGTAGCCTTCACCCCAGCAAAGAAGGATACTCCTATGGCAACAATAAAGAATATGGAAAGGAATCTGCTTAGGCTGCGCCTTATTTCCCTTACGGTGTCCTTTAAGAGCATATCCTTCATGATTACCACTCAATCTCCTCTACAGGCTTTGGGCTTTCATTGATGGACATGGAGTCCACCCTTCCATTCTTTATTTTTATGATCCTGTCTGCCATGGGGGCAATTGCTGAGTTATGGGTAACAACTATTATGGTCATTCCCATGTTCCTACAGGTATCCTGCAGCAGCTTAAGTATTGCCTTTCCCGTGTTGTAGTCCAGGGCTCCGGTTGGCTCATCGCAAAGCAGCAGCTTTGGGTTCTTAGCCAGGGCCCTTGCGATGGAAACCCTCTGCTGTTCCCCCCCTGAAAGCTGAGCAGGGAAGTTATTCATCCTCTCCTCCAGGCCTACCTCCCTTAAAACCTTTTCAGGGTCTAAAGGCTCCTTACATATCTGTATGGCCAGCTCCACGTTCTCCACTGCAGTAAGATTCTGCACAAGGTTATAAAACTGGAATACAAAGCCTATATCATATCTTCTGTAGGTTGTAAGCTGCCTTTTGTTGTACTGGCTCACATCCCTTCCGTCCACTATTATCTGCCCACTACTGGGTGTATCCATACCCCCTAATATATTCAGCACAGTACTCTTCCCTGCTCCACTAGGACCAACCACTACCACAAACTCTCCTTTTTCTATGCCAAAAGATATACCATCAAGCGCTTTTATCTGTACCTCACCCATTGTGTAATATTTTTTTACATCTATAAGCTCTATATATTTTCCCATATATTGTTCCTCCCAAGGCTTCTTATAAGCCTATTATAGTTTCTTTTGAGTTTTATTCATACACCAGCTGGTAACAGTCACAAAAATTTAATAATCAAAATCCTATATGTATTTTTCCAATAAATTTTTATTTTTTGATATAATAAGCAACTTTTTTCGCAGCTATAAAGCTTCTTGTTTTTATTCCGATTCCTAATATGTAAATATAATGCAATATTCTAGCACTTTTTGAATACTTTTGGTATATTTGGTTATATATAGTCTTGACTTTAAATATATAAGCATGTGTGCATTGTCTTTACATATTATTTTTCTAATTTTATTGCATATTCTTATATTGCCACAGAGTATTGGAGGTGTTCTGACATTGGATATTGAACACAACAGAAGAATATTAATAATAAACACTTTAAATTCACCCTCCCCTATTTTATCTGATATATTTGATGGGCTATACACTATAAGCGAGGTATATAATGAAACGGATGCTATAGCAGCCCTTAACAGCTTTAATGACATTTCTGCAGTGCTGCTGAATATTGTAGAGCCACAGTTAAATGGATATCATATACTTCTGTTAATGAAGGAGAATGAAAGGCTATCTTCCATTCCTGTACTGGCCATAGCTGACATTGAAGATGAGGAAAATCAGATAAAGGCTCTTGACCTGGGAGCTAAAGATATTATCACCATGCCCTTTAATCCTAAATTAGTTCTTCACCGCATTAAAAATGTACTTAACTGCTCAGAGTCCATGCATACTCAACTACAAAACCAGCTATACACACAGGAGTTTATTCATAAGAAACAATACTTTCTACTATCAGAAATGGATTCGAACACCGGCTTATACAACAAGAGTGCCTTCTGCAATCATGCATCAGAGCTTATAAAAAGCAATCCGGAAAAGCAATACTTAATTATAAGGTTCGATATTGATCATTACAAGGTCTTTAATGATATCTATGGAGTACAGGAAGGAGAAAAATTCCTTAAATCTGTGGGAAATGCTCTCATCAATAAAAATAAAAGCAACGCTGTTTATGGCCACTTTGATGCAGACCACTTTGCAGTATGTGCTGAGGCATCTAAAGTAGACATTACAAAATATATAGAGCTTATTGAAAATGCACCAGAAAAGAATTATCCGGGCTTTGAAATAGTTCCTCGTATAGGAATTTATATAGTTAGTGACCCCTCTCTGGATGTAAGCATAATGTGTGACCGTGCTCTTTTGGCTCTTCACTCAATTAAAGGTAAATTTTCAAGCAAATATGCATACTATAATGAGTCAATGAGAAAAAGCCTTCTTGAGGAGCAAAAAATCGAAACTGAAGTAGCCTGGGCACTTCAGGAGGGTCAGTTTATGATATACCTTCAGCCCCAAATTAATTACTCTGAGAAGAAGCTTATCGGCGCTGAGGTACTGGTACGATGGAGCCATCCCACCGAGGGTATAATTTCCCCTGGTAGATTCATATCCATACTTGAGCGTAACGGGTTAATATCCAAACTGGACGAATATGTATGGGAGCAAGCCTGTAAACAGCTAAGGTTCTGGCTGGATTCAGGCTTTGAACCTGTCCCACTTTCCGTAAATATATCAAGGGTTGATATATTTAACCATAGGCTGTGTGACATAATATGCTCTATCACAGAAAAATACAGCATTCCTCCTCAAATGCTGCACCTTGAAATAACGGAGTCCGCCTACATGAATAATTCTGCACAGCTTATAGGAGTTGTAAAAGAACTACAGCGTCGTGGCTTTATAGTAGCTATGGATGACTTCGGAAGCGGGTATTCATCACTTAATACTCTTAAGGACGTCCCAGTAGACGTGCTGAAGCTGGATTTAAAATTTCTCAGTGGAGAAGAAAACAAATCCCGTGGCGGTAACATATTAAGCTCCATAGTTAGGATGGCCCACTGGCTGAAGCTACCAGTTATAGCTGAAGGCGTTGAAACAATGGAACAGGCAGAATATCTAAAAAGTATAAGCTGCCTGTTGCTTCAGGGATACTTCTTTGCTCGTCCAATGCCTGTTAGTGAATTTGAAGAGCTTCTTATAAAGTATGAAAAATCAAATGCACTTGATATGTATTCTAAATGTAACATCCAAGGTGTAGCTGACTTCTGGGATGCGACAGCACAATCCACATTGCTGTTTAACAGCTTTGTAGGAGGAGCTGCCATTATAGAGTACAAGCATGGCAAAGTCGAAATCATACGCACCAACGATAAATATTTTCAGGTTCTAGAGACTACAAGAGATGCTTATAATGACTACGATAATAACTTTATGGCACGTTTTATAGGAGAATCGAAAAATGTATTCATAAGTATGCTAGAGGAAGCCATAGAAACATGTGATGAGGCCTCCTGCGAAATACAAAATGCTCCTTCTACAAATGAAGGCAAGCCAATTTGGGTGCAAACACGGGCAAGGGTTCTTACACATAATGGCGATTACTATATATTCTATTTATCCATTGAAAACATAACCAAACAAAAAAAGCTTATGAATGACAATACAACCCTCTCACAGAATCTGTCATCAATTATGCAAAGCATTCCAGGCGGCATCATGACCTTTAAGATAACTGACCGGGTGGATGTTGTATACTTAAATGATGCCATATCTAAAATGTTTGGCTACACCTCTGATGAGTATAGGGGGATTTTCTCAGAAGACTTCCTTATTGCAATCCATCCTGATGACAGGGAAATGGTTAAGGAAAAACTCCAGTATATACTTCAGCATCAAGATGAAACCATGAGCGCTGAGTACCGTCATATAAGAAAGGATGGCTCCTACATATGGATACAGCTTACCGGTCGGATTATGAGAAAGGACCAAGGAGCCATATACACATGTGCAATATTGATGGACATTGATGAAAGAGTGGCTGTCCAGCAGCTAAGTGCTTCACAGGCTGTGGAAATAGAAACGCAGCGTGCCACCCTTAAAACCATCTATGACACGGTTCCCTGTGGAATTATACAATTCTCCTATGTAAACAATAGCTACAATATTGTTAATTTTAACAACACTGTATGGAAAATATTTGGTTATGAAAACAGAGAGGAATGCATAGGCGGGCATGATGCCCACCTCATAAGGAAGATTCTCCCAGATGACTTTAAAAGAGTAAGGAAAGCCTTAGAGGATGTTATTCATAGAAAAAACCATACAGACTTTGAATTCCGCATAATATGTAAGGAAAAAACCATACGTGTTCTCCATGCTTATCTCCAGAGGATTTTATCAGATGATGGAGCAATCATCTTACATGCTGTACTCACAGACATTACTAAACATAAAGAAGAAGAGCTACAAAGGTATAGCAATATACTTTATCCTTTATTTGATGATGTACTTGGGATAGATTATAAAACCCGCACCAGTTCTATAGTGTTTTTCAATCAGGCATGTAATATTACACAAGACCTGGAGGGGAATATAGATAAAAAGCTTCCCCTGTGGGTAAACAAGCATGTAGTTCCTGAGGACAGAGATAAGCTGCTGGAGTTTATCTTTAATAACCAGCCATCCAATAACAAGACTAATATGATTACATATAGGGCTATTAAGCCAGACGGCGGTATACTATGGATAATGGCATACATGATAGGCCTTGGCAGCAGGAAATATCTCTTTTGCAATACAAATATAACGGATAAAAAACACCCCTTCTGTTATCAGGAAAAAACATTAAGCAGATTAAAGCAGCAGTTTGGCATTACATTATGATGCCTAACATGCCTTTTAAAGGATAACATCAATATAACAAGTCATTGTATCATTTATAAGCACGATTAATATTAGAATGTCCTGGAGCCTTCCTCGATTTGTTTTGGAAGGCTCCAGGATTATAATAACCCCTATTCTAACTCAAAAGCTCCTGTATAAAGCTGGTAGTACCTGCCGCGCTCTTTTATAAGCTCCTCATGGCTCCCCCTCTCTATTATCCTACCCTGGTCAAGCACCATTATAACATCTGAGTTCTTAACAGTAGACAGCCTGTGGGCAATAACAAACACTGTCCTCCCATGCATAAGAGAATCCATTCCTTCCTGTACCAGCTCCTCTGTACGTGTATCTATAGAGGATGTAGCCTCATCGAGTATCATAACAGGCGGGTCAGCCACAGCTGCCCTGGCAATTGCTAGAAGCTGCCTTTGTCCTTGGGACAGGCTCTCTCCCTCCCCTCCTATTACGGTATCATATCCCTCAGGCAGCCTTTTTATGAAATCGTCTGCATTGGCCAGCTTAGCTGCCTTATAAACCTCCTCATCTGTGGCGTCCAGCCTTCCATAGCGGATATTTTCTTTAATTGTTCCTGTGAACAGGTGGGTA
>JAEZLD010000087.1 GCA_023415335.1 Bacillota bacterium
AATACAGCACCAACTAACAATAGCAGCAGTGCAACGAATATGTTGTAGATGTTGAATATTGGCTTGTTGGTATATTTTTTGATAAGGGTAGGCATCTGGGCACCACCATTTCTTATGGAAATCATGCCGCAGAAATAATCGTGCATGGAACCGCCGATTATGTTGCCAATAGGAATAAGTATGAATGCAATTGGTCCGAACAATATTCCCTGTATAGGTCCAAGTATTGGTCCTGTACCGGCAATGTTTAGAAGGTTAATAAGGCTGTTTTTCCATGTCTTCATAGGAACATAGTCTACTCCGTCCTCCATGGTGTAGGCAGGAGTCTTTCTGTCATCTGGCCCGAAAAGCTTTTCGCAGAACCTTCCATAGAGCATTCCGCCGAAAATCAGAATTGCCAGTCCAATTAAGAAAGTTGCCATATTTTTTTCCTCCTTTTGGAATATTATACATTTATTATATACCTCATTTTGTAACTATGTATATATTGTTTCAAAATTGTAAATATTTGTTTATTTATCCATGTATATGATTATATATACAATGAATCTTCTATATTAAAATTCGTGATCCGTATTCCACTGTATAGTCTTTTCAATACGTAATTACAAAAAATCCAGAGGCCATCGCATAATGATTTAAATCACTAATGCGATAGCCTCCTAATACTTAAAAATTGATATCTTATCTATCCCATTTGTCTATAAGGGCTTTTATCTGATCTGCAAACTTAGCCAAATCCTTGTTTGCCCCTCCCTTATTGTGCTTAATAACCTCAAGCAGCTGCTGCCCCATGTTAAGCAGCCTTGCATATACAGTAGACTCCTTACCCTTCTTCTTATACTCAGGAGTCATTCCCGGATGCAGAAGAACACATGAAACAAGGTCATACACCTCTAAATACTCAGGGGCATGGGCATCAAGGCCCTTATCCTTAAGTGTGTCTGCAAAGGAAACTGCTACATCTGCTTCTCCATGGACTACAAATATATGCTTGGGCTTAGGACTGAAGGCTTCTATCCAGTCAATAAGACCTTCCCTTCCTGCATGGGAGGAAAGTCCCTTAAAGTTCACTATGGATGCCTGTACTGCAATCTCCTCACCAAAGAGCTTTACTCTTTCTGCCCCGTCCAGCAGCAGCCTTCCAAGGCTGCCACTTGCCTGATAGCCTACAAATACCACCGTGGACTCCGGACGCCAAAGGTTATGCTTAAGATGGTGGCGGATACGTCCTGCATCGCACATTCCGCTGGCAGATATGATAACCTTAGGGCTCTTGTCCTCATTAAGCCCCCTGGACTCCTCAGTGCTTTCGCAAAGCTTCAGGTTGGGGAAAGTGAACATGCTTACCCCATCCTTTACAAGCGCCTGTGCCTCCTCGTCTATGTATCCTTTTAAATCACCGCTGAATATTTTTGTTGCCTCATTTGCCAGTGGACTGTCCACATAAACCGGGAAGTCAGGAAGGCTTTTAACCAGCCTCTTCTCCTTTATCTCTCTTATAAAGTATAAAAGCTCCTGGGTCCTTCCAACTGCAAAGGACGGTATTATTATGTTGCCTCCTTTGGCAAATGTATCGTCAAGAACCCTTGCCAGATTTTCTGTGTATTCTCCTTCACCCTCATGGTTCCTGTCTCCATAAGTACTTTCCATTACAACATAGTCTGCTTCTCTTATAAGCTGTGGATCCCTTATTATAGGCTGCTTGTAGTTTCCTATATCACCTGAGAATACCAGCTTTCTTTCGATGCCATTCTCCCTTATCCATAGCTCTACCATGGCAGAGCCCAGCAGGTGCCCTGCATCTGTAAACCTGAGGCTTATATCTTGGGTTATCTCTACTTTTTCACCATAGTCGGAGCTCCACACATAGCCCATTGTTTTTTCTGCATCCTGAAGGTTGTAGAGTGGTTCTTTAATATTTCTACCAGCACGCTTACCCTTCCTGTTTTCCCACTCTGCATCACTTTCCTGTATATGGGCACTATCACGGAGCATTATGGACATGAGCTCAGCAGTCAGCCGTGTAGCAATAATATGGCCCTTAAAGCCCTGCTTCACCATAAGAGGAAGCCTTCCGGTGTGGTCTATGTGGGCGTGGGTTACAATAACATAGTCAACAGCCGATGGGCTGAATGGCAGCGATGAGTTGTCTATCTCATCCCCTCCCTGCTGAAGTCCACAGTCAATAAGTATACGCACCCCTGCTGCGTCTAAACAGTGGCAGCTTCCTGTAACCGCTCTGGCAGCTCCATAAAATGTTATTTTCATAGCCAGTCCCTCCCTTTAAATTTTAAACCAATGAAATTCGAGGAAATGCTTTTTATTTAAGTATACAACAAAAATACCCCTGTCTCTCTATTCATTAAGGTTCTTCTTTATTTTTTCTATGGTATTAAAGAAGGAATCAAACTCCTCCTGGGAAAGTCCCTGCCTCATGGTATTTTCTATAATATCAATTTCACGTACAATGGTTTCGTGAAGCTTAACTGCTTTTTCAGTAAGCACCAGCCTTTTAAGCCTTGCATCATATTCTACAGTCTCCCTGACTATAAGACCATTTTTCTCCATAAGCTTAAGTATTCCTGTAGCCGTGGAACGCCTTATGTTAAATCTTGCCTCCAAGTCCCGTTGGAACACATCTCCCTTATTCATATTATCATATATATCTGATAACCCATCCATGTGTAACAGATGAGCCTTCCTGGCAGCTGTCTGAAATCTGCTTATCTATTCTTCTTTTTATTATATTGGATAGCGATTTTATTTCAAAGCCTATGGATTTTTCCCTGTCCATATTTATGTCTCCATTCGTTAGGATACTAACATTGTACTTTATAGCATATAAGGTGTCAAACCAATTACAGAGCCCCCTGCATATAGAAATCGCATAAAATGTGCTGTAAAAATGCTTGTGGATATGGCAATCATTTGTGAATAATTAAGTACTCAATGCAAAAGGAGAAGCTTGCAGCTTCTCCTTTTGATATATGCATTACCTATTTAGTTTGTGTAGAGCCTAGAGCTCCCTTTCAACTGCATTGATGTATTCCATATACTCTACCAGCTCACAGCGGCACTCCATATTATCGAAATCCATTTCAGCTGCCACGGTACACCTCCTATTAATTATATTACTTGGGACATTAAAGTCATTTCTACTGCGCATTTTTTCACAAGAAACCAATTCTATTACATTGTTCAAGGATATATCTCTTTCCAAGGCCTTTGACCTTGCCTCATTCTCGTTGTTTGCCATTACTTGAACGGAAGCATACCCTGCCACTGGTACATTAACACTATACTCTCTTAGCACTTTACTCTCTCCTTTTAAAAATGCTCTTTATCTGTTTATATATATTATAGCATAATTCTTTATATATGTGTACTATTTATTAAAAAAAAGAAAATAATAAAGTGTATATTTTATTAATTTATCAATTTTGCGAATATAAACCATCATTATTGTTGCACATTATGATGTGATACTTGCATAATCCCAGTGACTGCGTATCAATTTTTAAACAGCAGCTTTCTGTATTTTTTTATATAAAGCTGGTCTACTGCAATCAGGACTCTGTCATAAACAAGAAAGGTTATGTTCCCAAGTACCAGGGTTATAGAAGCCATAACAATGCCCTCCCCCTCCTGTGGAATGTGGAGTACAAATACGAGCAGGGAGTATATTAATGCAATTGAAATGTTAAATATAACTATTTTCAGTATATATCTTAAGCCCCGAGGAAGCTTATCCAGCACTGGCTTTAAAGCAGGATACCATCCTAACAGCATTACAAACATAAGTGCCATCTCCTTGTCAGGCACCAGAATAAGGCCTAAAAGGCTCACTGCAGCCCAAAGAGTAAGCAGCTGCTTAGGTCCATACTCCCTAAGCACCGGAATAAGAAGCACTCCTGAAATTATTGGCACAATATATGTGCCATATGGGATAGCCCCTCCTATAAGCATCATCAGAGTTGCCATGGCACACAGCATGCCACAAAGTGCTATACGTTTGCTTTTGTATTTCATAATCCATTCCATCCTTCAAATTATATATATAAAAAATAATACTCCTCTTGACCATCATTAGTCAAAAGGAGCTTTATATCATATTACACATTATAGCTTTATACAAACCCTGGTTCCATCCTTGCTTTCCACCTCAACCAGAGGCAGATCAGGATGCTTTTTTTTAAACCTCTTTAATTCGAAAAAAAGCTTGTTTATATCGCCAGCGCTTATATTTACATTATCTGACTGATCATGCTTTGCAATACATTTTCTTGCTGCACCCGCTGTAAGCCTGTTAAATACCATGCTTGTTGGAATTGCAAGCCTTATTTTCCTGCCTTTATTCTCTCTTACATATATTCTCATAAACTACTCTACCACTATTTCTACTATTTTTCCGTCTGAACCTTCCACCTCAACAAGCTTACCTATGACGCCGCTTTCAACCATAGAAAATATCTGCTCGATTTTGATATTCTTCAATGCATCATTCCCAGAAACCTCAGGCATACTCATCCCCATCTGGATACCTATCTTAACAAGGGACATAGGTACATTGATTCTTACCTTATTATCCTTATCGTTTACTATTACTCTTAAAATCATATCATCTATATTCTTTCTCTGGGATTCCTTAACAAGCATTATTTCCTTTTTAGGCTGGGAGGATAGCAGCTCATCTATTGTGGTACCCAGAAGCTCTGCTATCTTTGGGAGTAGCATTATATCCGGATATGATATATCGTTCTCCCACTTTGAAACCGCCTGGGGGGATACATTAAGCATCTCTGCAATATCATCCTGTGTCATCCCCTTTTCCTTCCTGAGACCTGCTATTTTTTTACCAACTGTTAATTCCATAATTACCACTCCTCTATTTGCTTTATGGGTTAATTTTAAGACATATTGGTAAAAAAAAGAATATATCAAAGGTTGTTTTTAGATTTTTTTCTCAACTATAGGTTAATTTACCACTAAACCGTTGGTTGTTTAAAAGTATTATGTGATTTTTATTGCATTTAAAAAGGGGTTGAAAACATCCTAAACGGATGTTTTCAACCCCTATATAATACAATATTATCTCTATTTTATGCTGTTAAAGCTACTCTTTAAGGATTCCACATTGCTCTTATTTATAAGCAGTCTTGCCTCCCCGTTAAAGCTCAAAAGATAGTAGCTATCATCATAGCTTGAGAAGGTCATGGTCATGGTTTTAAAGCTTTCAGTGTTCCTATGGAAAACTATTACCACATCACCCTTTTCACTATAGGTACCCTTGTTGGTGGTGCTGTCTGATGTCAGGCTCCTAATAGCAGAAAGGAATGCTGTAACCGCATCTGATTGCACCTCATTACCATCAACAGTATAGGTAGTAGTTGTGGTGCTATCATCTGAGCCGGTTTTGGCCCTGTTAAAGGAAATAGTAGAGGTCTTGCCATCTACAGTAACATCCATAGAATCTACCGTGCTCCAATCCATAAGGCATACATCACTGGTCCTTAGAGCAGCATAATCTGTATTCGTAAGCGTATCCACAGAGTCAGCGGATATCAAATAAACCATGCTGGATTCTGGCAGCTTCGCATAATAGCTGCTTTCTGTTTTATTTCCAATAAGCAGAGTGAAGGTGCTTTGTGTTTCCTGAGTTCCACTATCTGAGGATGCCTTCTGCTTGTAGTTCACCGTTACCTTAGCATAGGGATTCTTCAGTCCATAGGACTGCAGTTCATCCTCTGTTGCATTATAATCGGCACAGCTGCCCCATGTAATGCCTGAGGCTGTGGATATTATATTCTCGGCCATGTCTCCGTCAATAGGGCTGTAGCCACCATTAGGCTGCTTATAATACCAGGCATAATCGGTGGTATATGAGTACTTTTCCCTTTCATCCTGGTCAAGCATTACAAGGGAATTTGTCTTGCCGGAGCTTTCTACTGTTATCTGACTTACATTATCTATAGCAGGTATTTTCTCCATGGCAACAATATCGTTAAGCTTATGGAAGAAAGCCTCTGGAAGAGTACTGCCTATAAGATAGACAGTGCTCTCATCATTAACCCTGAAGTAATAGCCTGAGGTGCTTGTATTCTGGTCTCCTATGGTAAACTTAGTAGCTCCTCCATTAGAATCTGTTATTGTTATTACTGCATTAGGGTTGTCAAATCCATATTCATTATAGTCCGTAACGTCGCTAAGTGCCCTGTCAGCAGTTATACTAGCAAGACTTGTGCGCATAGTCTCCGGGTAGGTACTATCCACCGGAAAGGACTCATCTCCGGTATATATCCATTTATCATTGCTTCTATCATAAAACAGCGTTACATTCTCACCGAGATAGGTCCATGATATCTGTGTAATATTGGTGCTGTCTATGGAATATACAGCCACGGATTTCTCTCCTTCATCCTTGCCTTTTTCTGCAAGCCTTGAAACCATAAGATATCCTCCTACCGCCAAAACTAATAACGCCAGAAGGATTATCAGTCTCTTGCCCCTTTTCATTATCTATGCTTCCTCCTTACGCATACATAGGCTCCTATACCAAGAAATGCAGCTGGAATAAGTCCTATGAGAATTACCTTCATACGCGAAGCCTGTGCATTTGAAATAACAAGAGAATCAAAGCTCAGGGATTTAGAATGTATGCTGATGGAATCCTCCTTGTCAGTCAGATAGCCCAGCGAATTTAATACCAGATCCTGGTTTCCTCCTGAAACAGCCTCATTTACAGAATCATCTAAAAGGTATGAACTAGAGAACCAGACAATTTTTGTGTCTACATCATTTACGGTTTCTGTAATTGCCACACCTATTGCAAATGGTCCTGCTGCATCCCCTGCTTCCTTTTCATAAGTGTCTTTATTCTCTATTCCAGTCTTTGAATAAGCAGAATCCGACGTAGTAAGGAGCTTTGTTATGGTAATTGTGCTTCTATGTCCATCAAGCTCTTTTATTCCCTGTGACTGTGGCATAAGTACATAACGACTTCCGCTCGCAAGAGGGCTGGTTATGGTATGGGATTCAATCTCAGGCAACAGGTAGTTGGATGCCCTGTAGCAGTAAGAGCTGTCTCCTTCAAGCACAACCCCATCTACCTTCTGAGCCCCATAGCCTGCCATAAGCCCCTCCAGATTTGGCATATCAGCTTCACTGTAATCCGTAAACAGCAGAAGGTTACCCCCACCCTCCAGGTAGGAAAGTATCATTTCCTTTTCATCACTGGAGATGTCGCTGGTAGGTGCAATTATAACAAGGCACTGTGCATCCTCCGGAACCTTCTCCTCTGACACAAGGCTCAGGCTGGAAACCTCAATGTTTTCCTTAGATATCGCACTGGAGAAGCTGCTGCTGAGGCTTTTCTCCCCATGACCTGTAAGAGCATACACCTTTGGAAGGCTTTCACTGGTCACATAGTCTATAGCACTGGTCAGCTGCCTTTCACCATCAAAGTTACTTGTTGTACTTCCAGTAGTATAATAGCTGGAGTAATCAGTAACAAATATATCATTGTAGCCTACCACTGTGCTCCTATCACCACAAACAACAATAAGACTATTATTGGACAGGGTTTCAGTTGTATACTTTGATGTAAAGCTTGGGTTAACTACTGGGTCCTTCTTGATTACCTTTATGTTATTATTCATGGATGCATATCTATCCACAAGTGCCTCCACATAGCTGTCTTCTTTTCCTGCCTCACAGATATAATATACATTAACCTCCTGGTCCAGACCCTTTACAATATCCTTTGTCTGCTGTGACAGGGTAAACATTCCAGAGGTACTTACATCCAGCTTTGTATATGTGGAGGGTATCTTATCTACCATAAGCACCACTGCAACAGCTATAGCAATGACTATTATGGATATAAGGGTGCTATACCCTCCTACCCTGAATGACCTATTGGTGAAGGATTCCTTTACTTTGGTTTTGTCAATGTGGAGCTTTTTTACTTCCGGATTCATTTTCTCCTGGCTTCTGATTTTTTCTTTTTTCATTAACTCCACCTCCTCTTTTCCATAGCCTGAACCGTCAAAAATACAAACACAAATGCTACCATTATGAAATAAACTAATGCAGTTATATCAAACAATCCATCCGTAAAGTTATAGAAGCGTTCATAGAGAGACAGCTTGCCTATAACATTTGGCAGCAGTCCTGCAAACTTTGTAGGCACTAATGTGTAGGTAATTATAAGTCCAGCTTCGCATACTATTCCTGTTAAAAGAGCGGTAATCACATTCCTCGTTATATACCATATAATTGCTGCTAAAGCTAACGCCAGAACCACCAGTGCAAGCAAGGTGGATGCTGAGGATGTGGATAAATAGTCAGTCAGGCTGGATATAAAATAGTTTATAACCATTATAATAAGGCACATTACTGCAGCAACCACCTGGTTATCAGTAAGCGAGGATACAAACATTCCAATTGCTATAAGTGCTGCACCTAATAAATAAAAGCCTACAAGTGTGCTATAGCTGGTTCTGAAGGACACTGTCCCAAAGGCAGAGTAAATAATAGGGTAAAAAGCCATTATAACCACCGGAACAGCCAGAACCGCCAGCATTGCAAAATATTTTCCTAAAACGATTTTGTGCATGTTTATGGGCAGTGAATAAAGCAGCTGATCTGTCTTCTGCTTTCTCTCCTCCGCTATGGTACGCATTGTCAGTATGGGTACTGCCAGCAGATATATGAAGCCCATGTTTCCAAACACATAGTCTAAGCTGTTATATCCCTGACTGAGATTCAATACCATGCTATAGATTCCTGCAAATATAAGAAGGCATGCACCAAATATATATCCTGTTATCCCAGTAAAAAAGGACTTCAGCTCTCTTTCAAATATTGCAATCATTCTTTATTTTCCTCCTCTTCCCCGTTGTCGGTTTCTCCATGTGAAGCTTCAGCACGGTCTTCTGTATCCAGATTCGGCTCCTGAACATCCTCTTTCTCATTTCTTATCTGGGAGGAGGCTGTTTTATCTGAGGTCAGCTTCAGGAATACGTCTTCAAGGCTTGCCTTTTGGGTATCCATCTTCAATATAGGACGCCTTATGTCACTGAAGGCCATGAATATTCTTTCAGTTATATCCTCCTTGCCCTCATATGAAACAGAAACCGTGGCTGTTTTTTCCTCATTATTTGGAGTATAGGTTATCCTTGTGATTCCAGACATGCCTGTAAGGGCCTTCTTAACCTCTCCCTCTGTAGCCTTAACCTTAAGCTCAATAGTTGCAGTTCTTGTGAACAGCTTTTCAAGATTCTGTGGGGTATCACTGGCCACAAGCTTTCCATCGGATATTATTATTATATAGTCACATACTGCACTTACCTCTGAAAGTATGTGACTGCTTAGTATAACAGTATGCTTTCTCCCAAGCTCCTTAATAAGGTCTCGTATTTCAATAATCTGCTTTGGGTCTAGTCCCACCATTGGTTCATCCAATATGATAACCTCTGGATTCCCTAAAAGAGCCTGTGCTATTCCTACACGCTGCCTGAAGCCCTTTGACAGGTTTTTTATAAGCCTATCCTGTACGGACTTTATTCTGGTAACATTCATAGCATGGTCTATCTGCTTGTCCCTCTCTACCTTGGACACTCCCTTCGCTTTAGCTACAAAGCAAAGATATTCCCTGGGGGTCATATCCTGGTAAAGCGGTGGAAGCTCAGGAAGATAGCCTATAAGCTTTTTAGCCTTTTCACCCTCCTCAAATATATCATAGCCTCCTATATGCACCTCTCCTGAGGTGGCTGACAAGCAGCCTGTCATTATGTTCATAGTAGTAGACTTGCCCGCACCATTTGGCCCAAGAAGTCCATAAATATGGCCGTTTTCAATTTTAAAGGATAGATTGGAAACCGCTGTATGACTGCCATATTTCTTGGTCAGATTTTTTACCTCTATCAATGTCTTCTCCTCCTTATTGTACTATCAAATATTAATAGTTTACTTTACGTAGTTAAAATCAGCCTTAAAAGATTAAAGGCTATGACAAAGTTCATAATTTTAATATTATTTCCATAATTTTCTATAATATTCCTGATACCAATATAAAAAAAACCTGCTATTGCTCCTGAATTAACAGAAGACCATAGCAGGCTGATTTCGGATATATTTAGTGTCTTTCATCACTGTAAAAGGTTTCACAAAAGCGTCCCGAGAAGGCGGGTTCTTCTCCTGCTGCATAAAGATGAGACGTGTCTCCAAACTGGGAGCACCTGAAGGTTACAATTCCCTGTTCCCTTTCCTCAGTGAACAGGGTCGTAACAGAGGAGGGTGCTGCCATAAAATGATGCCAGTATATTACCGGTGATGCTCCAGTAAGATGGGACAGCATCACACACTCTACTCCAAAGTGGCAAAAGAAAATTATTGTGTCCCTGTTTCCATTCTCAGCCCTATAGACATTGCCCTGGCGGACATATCCATTTTCCTCCAGAACCCTGTCTAAACCTTCTGTAACATGCCTGTATTTCTTATCAGTTTCCCCCGACCTCATAATAGGAGTATGTATCCAATTATTTTTATCATACATCTCCTCAATTGATGTCCAATAGCCTGGCATCAGGTCCCAGCAGACGCTCCTCTTTCGTCCTGTTTCAGGGTCATCCACAGAAGCATCAAATTCCCTAAGCCAATCCTTTGTTTCAGCCTCTCTTCCTATACGCTTTAATGTAACCCCCGCAGTATCCTTAGCTCTTCCAAGTGGAGAACAGTATATACCCTTATATTTAATCTTGGATAGCCTGTCTGCTAAAAACTCTGCTTCCCTCCAGCCCTTTTCTGTAAGCGAGTCAACAGAATAATCTGGATCACAATGCCTTACTATTAAAATCCTCATAGTATCCCCCAAAAATCATATACCATATTTCTCTTGTATACAGCTTTATTAACCTACTATTATTATAATATTTATAGGTAATAATTAATATTGCTTATTTCAAAAAATTTACATAATTCTCGCATACTTTACAGTTTATGTTTTACTATTTATTTTTTTTATTTTTTTCGTTTTTTTGTGACAAAACAAAAATCGTGTGCTATACTATTTTAATATAGTATCGCACTAAAGCGTTACAGTGCATAATATAGTGTATTATACTTAATAAGGAGCGTATCTATTATGGAAAACAGACTTGAAAAAAAATATGGATTATTTACGGCAATATCCATGGTCATTGGCATAGTTATAGGAAGTGGAGTATTCTTTAAAGCCCCGTCTATTCTTAATGCCACAGGCCGGCTTAGTACAGGCATTCTGGCATGGATTACAGGAGGAGCAATAATGATTGCCTGTGCTGTAACCTTTTCCATCATGGCCACAAAATACGAAAAGGTTAACGGAGTAGTTGACTATGCGGAGGCAGCTTTAGGTAGAAAATACGGTTATCTTGTGGGCTGGTTTATGGCAACAATATATTACCCTTCACTTACAGGTGTCCTTGCATATGTATCAGGAGTATACTTCTGTATGCTTACAGGCTGGATTGGGAATCCCGCTGCAGTGTGGGCAGTGTCCATCATATTCCTTATACTCAGCTTCATATTAAATTCTGTTGCCCCTAAGCTTGCAGGAAAATGGCAGGTATCCTCCTGTGTAATTAAGCTAATACCCCTGATAGCCATGGCAATCGGAGGAATGATATATGGAATCGCAAGCGGAAATCTTAGTATAAACTTCTCCACAGCGATTGCCAGTACCTCCACAGGCAATCCTCTATTCTACGGAGTAGTTGCAACTGCCTTTGCCTACGAGGGCTGGATTATAGCAACCTCTATTAATTCAGAGCTTAAAGATGCAAAGAAAAACCTTCCTATAGCTCTTATAAGCGGCGGAATAATAATAATCCTAATATATCTGATTTACTTTATAGGAATATCTGGAGGCGTTGAGCTTTCCGCACTTTCAGATAAGGCTGGTGTAAACACTGCCTATACTAACGTGTTTGGCAGCATAGCAGGAACTATACTTACAGTTTTCATAACCATATCCTGCCTTGGAACTTTGAATGGCCTTACAATGGGGTGTACCCGTGGCTTCTACTCCATGGCAGCACGTGAAGAAGGCCCAGCTCCAAAAGCTTTTGGAAGGGTTTCTCAAAAATATGGAATGCCTGTATTGTCATGCATAATAGGTTTTGTATTTGCACTTTTATTTCTTGTGTACTTTACTAATATTGATTACAACGGGCTTTATGGCGGTGCCAATGGATTTTTCTTTGATGTATCTGAGCTTCCTATAGTAACCATATATGCTCTATATATACCTATATTTATAAATATGATAGCTAAAGAAAAGAACTTGAGCTTTAGCAAACGTTTTGTATGGCCAATACTCGCCATAATTGGCTGCGTATTCATGGTAGTTGCCGCCATTGACAAGTTTAAATCCTCAGGACTACTGCAGTACCTGATATGCTTTGCTATTATAATGGCAATAGGAATCCTTATTCCTAGAAATAAGGAAAATAAATAGTCATAATTATTGATTATAGAGATATATAAAAGGCTGGTGTTTTGGCAATTAGTGCTTGCCAAGCATCAGCCTTTTATATTATGTTATGGTGCCCTTAGCTTTACTCAAATCACATGTTCCTCATAAAGATGCCTTTGATTTTTTAAATGCCAATATGGCACCAATACCTGTTAGAGCTAAAAAGGCTACTGCATACAGCCATATGCCAATGCTTTGGTCCCCTGTTGGAGGGGTTAAGGGTACCGGCTCCTCCGGAATCTCTTCCACCTCTTGGGCAGAAAATATCCAGGATATTTTCCCAATCTGTGATTGATAGGTATTGTCCATATCAATTGGAACCTGAAGCTTTGCGACAAGCTTTCCCTCATCTCCCGGCTTCAGGCTTCCAAGGTCGTAGCCTTCGGATAAGCTTCCCGCTTTTCCTGATTTTCCTTCGTATATCTTCTCTCTGTTAAGACCATACACAGTCAGCACCATCTGATCTAAAAAATCCTTATTTCCATCTTCGGGAATCTCAGCCCTTAGGTACAGTATAACCTCATTATCACTGTCATTTGAAACATATATATCCTGTGACAGTTCATCCCCAGGCATAACACCCTTGAAGCCCTGGAAAAGGTCTGTGCTCTCAGGAAGGAATACGAACCTCTGGCTATCCCCTTCATAGGTTACACCTGCGGTTTTTGCATATGCTGTATATAATGGGGTGAATACAAGAAGGAGTGCAGTTAAAATCCCTATTATAGCTATAAGCTTTTTTCTCATGGCCTCCTTCCCCCCTCCAATACCATCCCAAAATCAGGAATATCCTTATTCTCCTGAAGGATTACTCCCCAGGCTTCCTTTGCAGCAGTAAAGGGACGAGATTGTATAGCTGAGGCTATTATCTCAAGCTGCAGCTGTTTGCTTTCGTCCGCAGAGCGCACCTTACAGCTATTTATAAGTACAGGAGTCTTTCCCTTTGGTGCTACAGGCATCTTACAATAGTAGAACCCATCACTTCCAAGAATCCAATCCTCAGTGTTAAGACTCATTATATAGTCTTTATCCTTCTCTGGAGAGCCTGCTGCAATACTCTCTCCATTTTTCCAATTAAAAATCAGTGACACCCTAATGTATGCCTCCACATCACCTGTGTTTGTAACCCCTGCATTGGTCTTTTCGATACCCTCTCCCTGTTTAAAGTCATCCTCATATATCTCACATGACACCCTAGATGGAGTAAATGTGTTGGTTATGCTGCCACTGCTATCCTTAAGCCATGCGAAAGCTCTCTGCATTCCAGCCAGCGCTATTATAAGGATTGCAACTGCTACAACTAGCAGGAATAATTTACGCTTTGTCCATGACTTTTTCTTTACATGTTTACCCCTTGTCATTGCAATCCCTCCTTAATGAACAGTCATGCTGGTAGGCTTACCAAACACATTAATAAAGTATCCATTACCATCAAGCCATTTATTCTCTGGCCTATTGTTATTTACATTAAGTGGGTTAGAGGAATTGTCAGGATTAGATGGAGTAAGCTCTATTTCCGAAGTCCCCGACTGTCTATATCGCCATGACCACTGTGTGTCCTCTTTTATGGCATATTTTCCTATTGGAAGTCCCGTAATTGTTATACTTCCATTTCCCCTGACTACCACATTCATATTTATTCTGTCAGTAATTATGCTTCCGCTACCCTTTACATTAAATATAAAGGATTGGCCCTCGTCAACGTTTTCACACCCAGACTTTGATAGCTTCAGGGTACAGGTTTTAACATTTACCGTAAACTCCTCATAATCCTCTTGACCGTTATGTGATGAGGTACCATTTATGAAGGTAGTGTATTGGTTAATATCACTATTATTAAGCTTTACACCTACATCTACTAAAATGTCTTCTGTAGCAGCAATAAAACCGTTTTCTATTCCTGATCTGGGCTGGTATGTTAAAGTGAGAACTGGAGCATCACCTATCATTGATACAGCTGTACTAACCGTTTCACCATGCTTCCATAACTGAGAGACTTTGTTATAATCACCATAGCCAGCTTTATCGCCATAATATGCCTCACTGTCCTTGAAGGTCAGCACTGGTTTAAATACACTAATACTGGCCTCCTTACTTCCAGTCTTTTCTTCAGCGCTTCCATCAGTCTTTGGTTCAACAGTGCAGGAAACACTGTATTTCTCATCTGAGGTCAGATTGCTGAAGCTAGCTGGGTCTGTGTAAACAGAGATATTAACGTAAGCATTCTGCCATGCTTGAAGACCATAGTTTATAGCACCTGGGATTGTATTGATAGCCACATTCCCGCACTTCATTTCTACACCTTGAGTAAGCTGGTCATGTGTCAGGCCTCCGTATAAATATACGTTCTTATTAGGTGCAGTTATAGTAATATCATTTATTGCAACGTCCACATGTGGAGAAATAAACTCCTTAAATGGTTCTGCTGCACCTGCATTTTCATATACCCCTGAGCCATCACCATTTGTAGGTACATCGTTACCTCCAAGGAAGCCCTCCCTTACCACTACTGGAATCTTTATAATAAGCTTCTTTCCCCGATAGCTTACAGTTCCATTATTTGTTTCTTTACCTACCCAGTTATCCTTAAAGCTAAAATTGGACACTGCTATAGTTTTACCGGATATGGTTATTCTAGAATTTACTAATGGATTTTCTCCAGCGAAGGTACTCTCAGCTGTATAATCAGCTGTATATACCTTTATATCTCCGGTACTAACACCTGCTGGCAGTGAAAAGTACTCTGACACAGTATCTTTAACAACTGCATTTTCATCAAGAGTTACACTGGAGCCCCCAGTAGAAATCTCCTCTGAAATCTGCTGAAATACATTGTTCAGTCCATCTGCACTATTAGCAGCAAGGTAAAAGCTGGGTGTCTGTACTTTACCATTATTGGAAGACAGGTTCTGCATGAACCAGTTTGCTCTCTGGGTTTCATTACCACTAGCGTTTCCTTCACTGCTGGGGTTTGCGCCTGAGAATATTCCAACGGTATATACCTTGGCATTGTTTGTATTTTTGCATATGCTTGACTGGGCAATTGCAGCTCCTGCTACTTCAGAATCGTATCCACTCCATCCAGGAACTCCGTCCGTGAACACTACAACCACACGATTTCTTTTCTCACCAGAGCTTATTGGGTTTTGATTAAAAATACCATTTGCCATATCAATACCCAGGTTAGTAATAGTACCACCATCCGCATCAAGATTATTGTTTGAGGCAATCACATTATTATAACCATTAACTGTATTCATATTCTGGAAAGCATCCTTATAGTGGCTTTGGGCACTATTAACATCGGCTGGGTTATTATAGCTTCCAGCGTTGTAGGTGTACTGGCTGCTCCCAATAAATAGCTCCGTATTTTTATAATAACGAAGGCTATTATTATTGTTTTTCCATCCCGCAGCAAACCCAACCATTGCAATTCGATGGTTAACATCATCGGAAGTACCGGGCTGCCCATCTTTACCCTTAGCTTTATTGTATACAGCATTCGTAAAACCAGACACTGCTGTCTTTAGTGCCTGCAGCCTAGAAACCCCTGTGATTCCATCAGTGAAATTATAGTCCATAGACCCAGATTGGTCTAACACCAGCACTATATCGGTTGGAACATCCTTATTAACAATCTGTGTTACCTTCTCCCCGGTAGCATAGGCTTCCAGTGTAAGAGTGTAAACCCCGTTTTTATCCGGTCCGGACACACTCTTATTCAGTACAAGTCCATTATCACTGTCGTTACCAGTCCCCTCAGCTGAAACCTTGATTACACCCATATGATTAAACAGAGAAAGCATCATACATAAGCATAGAAGCATGGAAATTATTCTTTTCTTCATACTACCTCACCTGCCCTTCTATTGCTTAGGCCAGCCGCCTGCACTCAGGGGACTGTCGGTGTTGTTCTGGCTTTGTACCGCCTGAGCTGATACATTTATTTCTAGTCTAGCATTCTGGTACTCGTTTCCCAGCTCTGTACTAAAAATTACTTTTGTAAACAACGGAGAGGCTTTCTCTCCAGGTTTTAAGGCCCGATTATAATAGTAATAATCCTGCTCTTTGTTGTAGGTCCAGTCCCTTTGGTTTATATCCAGCACTATCCCCTCTAAGCTCATGGTATTCTCACCACTGTTCAGAGTCATTATCCTCTCCAGCTTTACTCTTGCATACAAAGGATTACCTCCAACATTCTCCACATACACACATTTATCTATGGAATCACCTGGTACAATTCCATGTACTCCTTCACTTGGAAAAAGAGCTCCATCTGCCATTTCATCATGAAGCTTCATTCTTATACTGCCTGATGTTATAACATTATCAGCCTTACCCTGTGCCGTAAAATAGGCAAGAGTCCCGGTAGATACCAGGGCTACAATTAGAATAGTAGCAGCTGCAAAAGCAGCAAGTCTTTTCATATCCATCTCCTCCCCTTCCGGAAGATTCTTATCTGAATTACTTTATGTAAAAGCACCCTGTCTATTAATCATATGTAAATATTTATCTTGCCTATTTGCTTACTTTAGTCCATGCAGCAGTAGCTGAATCAGAACCATCTGACTGTACTGCATAAGCAGTAATTACAAGAGCAGGTTTCGAATCAGAATTAAAATCCTCCTTCGTTATAGAATCTGGTACATTAACCTGATCCTTATCAAAGACACTAAATTGCTGTTCACTATCACTAGCCGATACCTTCCTATAAAAAACTTTTGTATTCTGTAAACCAGTAGCTTCTAGTTCTGTCCATCCTGAAGCTGGTTGATAGGTGACAAATGGTTTTGAATTGTTAATTTCCTGAACCTTTACAAATAGCCAGCAATTCTCGCTATCCGCACTCACAGTAACTACAGGGTCTTTACTAATTGGCTGTCCAGGAACCATTTTATAGGAATCTCCAGTAGTTTCCTCCAATGTAATACCTACCTTACCCAAGGTAAAGGTGTTTGTCACTTCAGGTGTCTTGGCTGTCAACCAGGCCAGTGTCCCCCCAACGCTGCAACCGATAATCAGTACAGCTGCCATTATAAGTGTCAGAACCTTCTTTTTCATGTTATCTCCCCCTAAAAATAATATTTAAATAAATCCGCTAATGCGGAAATATTCCAACTTAGACCTGTGCTCTCTCCTTTTCAGATGCTTTTGTTTCTTTACCAACTTTGTTAAACAGGTCTGGGGCAATAGTCAGAAGTATAAGAACCAATGCTAAGCTTATGCCAATATACATACCCGGAGGTGTGGTAAGGTAGTTGGATACGTAACCCATATATGGAATCGTAAACACCGGCTTTCCGATTAAATTATTAAAATGAACAGGACTTCCGTCCGCCGAGGTGTTGGCATCCCCCTTTGTGTAGAAGTACTCCTTTTCGTTATCCACTGAAATAACCCTATGAGTTGCCACAACCAGATCCTCATTCAGAACAAAGGTGATAGGGTCCCCAACCTTTATATCCTGGGGCTGTATGTGTTTTACATATATTAGTGAGCCTGTATGATATGTTGGCTCCATGCTCCCACTTAGAACACAATAGGGAGTCAGGCCTATAACCCTTACTCCAGCCAGCAGTATTGCCAGCATAATTACCAGACATAGCCCTAGTGTTGATATTACATTCAATAGCTTTTTAATCATCTTAAGCTCCTCCTGTCATTAATACTCCCTTATCATATATCCGTATAAAATTAATTTTTGTCATACTCAATTGTAAATATTTGGAAGTGTAGTTTTAATTTTACATATTTTTGTGAGTCATGTCAATACAAGTTTTAATAATTTGTAATAATTTAAGGCCACCCTGCAGTATTGCAGGATGGCCTTAAAGCAATCCATTTTACATGTATGTATATTATGGTATTGGTACAAATCCTTCTGGAATTCCATTGTTCAACGTAACCCCATACCCTCTGCCATTGTTCGGCTGCCACTGGTAAAGGTTTTTCTTTAATTCAGGAAAAAGCTCCATCATAATAGAGGCAATTATACCCCCATGGCATACCACAAGTGCATCCTCCCCCTGGTCTATAAGCTTTCCGAGTCCCCTGGCTGCCCTGTTTCTCATAGCTTGCCCGCTTTCCCCGTTAGGGCAGAGGTTATCCTCATTGCTGCCCTGTAGCCAATTTTGATAATCAGGGGTATCCTTAAGCTCCTCATAGCTTTTCATCTCAAATGCTCCGAAGTTCATCTCCTTAAAGTCCTCCAGAATATAATGAGCCACATTTCCATATATAAGCTCCAGCGTTTCCTCAGTTCTTCTCATTCCGCTTGTATACACCTTAAGCCCTTTTAAGCTTGGGTATGAGAGCTCCTCTTTAAGAAGCTGAAGCTGAGCTTTACCTTTATCAGATAGTGGAATATCACTCCATCCACAGTACAGCTTCCTTTCGTTGGCCTCAGTTATTCCATGGCGCAAAAGATAAAGCTTCATTTTATCACCTGAGGCAGTCCGCAAAACAGCCTTACTACACTGTCTGCCTCACCTGAAAGGAAATTTACCAGCCTTCCGTTGGCCTCCCTCCAAGCCCTCATTACCGGGTCTATGGGTACAACTCCGCAGGATATGTCGCAGCATATTAGTATGCTGTTTTCCCAAAGCCCCTTGTCTTCCTTAAAGTAATCAGCAGGCTCCTTATTATTTTTTACACACCACAGTGTAAAGCTTTCCAGGCCATATATGCATTTAGCCCCAAGCTCTGCCGGTCCTTCTTCACATGTGTATATATCCTTATCCTCCAGAGAATATTTTTCTTTTGCATAGTCAAGCTTTCCCTGATAGGCTCCTCCTATTATAAGTTCCATATAAACTCCTCCTATATAATAACAAGGGCTGCTATTCCAAATGCCTCACCTATTACAAGGGCGAAGCCTGAAATATCCCCTGACATTCCCTGAAGCTGCTTGTATCCATAAAGCACTCCTAGCGCATATCCAAGGGCAGAGGCTACCACAGCTGCCACTCCCTGTCTGCATATGAAGGCTGAGACTGCAAGAACAATTATAAGCACCGCCCATTGTACAAGCACCTGCTTTCTGCTCACCCCAATCCTGTACTGCCCGCTGTACTGGCTATGGCTCATAGGCCTCAAGCATGACACCCCAAGTGCTGCACATGCCCTGACGGCTGATGGAATAAATATAAGTGCTCTGATTCTCCATGTCTCCTTTATATCTACAGATAAAAATAATGCAAAGCATATGATAAACAGGCTGCAAAGGCATATAACTGCAAAGGAGCCCACATGGGAATCCTTAAGAATCCTCCGCCGCTCCTCTAAATTCCTTCTGGAGAGAATTGCATCGCAGCAGTCCATGAAGCCATCCAGGTGTATGAAGCCAGTAATAAAGTATGGAAGCAGCATCAATATGGCTGCCATAACAGCAGTAGGTGCCACAAGTGCCGTAAGGACCCATGCTGCGAAAGCCCATATTCCGCCCACCACAAGACCCACAAGAGGCAGGCAGGTGGTCATAAGAGGCCTTGAGGCCTCGTCCCATGGCCTATAGGGACATGGAATAGAGGTAAACATGCCAAGGCACATAAAAAATGCTCTTATTACCCTCATCATAGAGCTAAACCTCCCTTATGGTATATTGTGTTAGCCCCGCACACCTCAAGGACGCATTCACATTCCCTTGCAAGAATCTTATCTATATATGCCAATCCCCTGCGGTATTCTTCCGTAGCTTCATCATATATGTAGGCATCCGAATATATGTAGTCGCTTACGAAAACAATATTATGAACTCTCTCGGACAGCCTTATAAGCTCTTCTCCCACATGCTCCGGGGCGGAAAAGTCCGTTGTACCATCCATATGGAACATCTCGTTGGACAAAAGAGCTGTAACGCTGTCAAGAAGGTATGTGCCTCTAGAAGCTCCCTTGCTCAGGCATTCTAAAATATTCCTGCCACATTCTATGGTTTCAAAGCCCCAGCCTTCCCTTTCCTTAAGATGCCTCTCAATTCTGTCCAGGTCCTCCTGATCGTGGGGCTCCATGGTGGCAATATAGTAAAGCTTCCCTTCTCCCGCAAGCTTTTTTGCTACACTCTGGGCGAAGGTAGACTTGCCGTTTTTACATCCTCCCGATATGAACACCCTCATGATGCGCTTCCTGCCTTTGCGGTAAACTTGTCCCCCTCGCGTATCCCCTCCAGATAATCATCATTTATGCCGGCCTCGTCAAAGGTAGCCATGTTATTCATTACAGCACAGGCTGCCGACAGTATTTCAAAGGCTATAGGGCATCCGCTGCCCTCTCCAAGCCTCATTCCCAAAAGCAGGAAGGGCTTAAGCTGAAGCTCCCTTGCTGCTAACATATATCCCTTTTCATAGGAAACATGGGATGGAAAAAGGAAATCTTTAACATATGGGCACAGCCTTGCAGCACAAAGTGCTGCTACTACAGATATAAACCCATCTATAACCACAGGCACCCTGCTTATGGCAGAGCCCAGGAACACTCCTGTCATGGCTGCAATATCAAAGCCCCCAACCTTTGCTATTACGTCCACTGGGTCGTCCTTGTGGGGCTTATTTAATGCAATCCCCTCCTCAATAATTCTTTTCTTTTTAAGGAAGCCTTCATCAGTTAGTCCTCCTCCCTTTCCTGTGGTATCCTCCACAGAAGCTCCAGTCAGCACTGTAAGTATTGCGGAGGAGGTTGTGGTATTTCCTATTCCCATTTCACCAACGCCTATGACATCTACTCCCTCTTTCTTTGCTTCTTCTACCAGCTCAATTCCTATAAGTATACCCCTTATAGCCTGCTCCCTTGTCATGGCAGGACCCTTGTGCAGGTTTTTTGTTCCCATGGCAATCTTTTTATCCACAACTGCCGGACAATTAATCACAGTATTAACACCCATGTCCACCACAACAAGCTCGTCCTTGAAATGCTTTGCCAGGGCGGAGGCACCTGTAATACCTTTGGTCAGGTTTATGGTCTGTGCCAGGGTAACCGACTGGGGCGCGGAGGATACCCCTTCCTCAACAACGCCATTATCGGCAGATAGCACTATAAGCCTCTTTTTTTCTATGGAATTATTAACACTTCCGGTTATTCCTGCAATCCTTATGGATATGTCCTCAAGGCCTCCCAGGCTTCCTGGTGGCTTGGCAAGCTTAGCCTGCCTCTCCTTTGCCTTTTTTATAGCCTCCTGATTTGCAGGCTCTATGCTTCTTATAATCTCATTTAGTTTTGCTTCGTTGTATTCCATCTGTTATATTTCCTCCTTAATAAAGGAATTTTTCGCAAGCCATCTTATAGCCTCTTCAGGGTCCATGGTCTCAAGTTTATATAGGTTGTCTTTGGGTAAAGAGATTCAATGTGCCTAAGCACATTATCCATCTGCATATTTACACTACCTTCCCCAGAACCGCGAAGGAATATATGCATGTTCTCGCCATCCCACACAACCCGGTCGATAAATACCCTCAGAGCAGGACAATCTGGTCACCAATGCTGATATTTTCTTTTCGTTTTTGTTACAGCTTTTTCTCCAATGATTAAGCCCGTTACCAAAATTCTCATGGTTCACATTTATTTTTTCCTTGGATTTATCCAGTTGCTTGGCGAAATCCGAACTTTTTTGGCTACATCCAAATTATATGCCGAACTCGAATGAATTTCAAACATATATTTACATACTGTTTATAAATCGAAGAGATTGACTATTATGTTCAGTTTTACTAAACCAGAATATAGTCCACCAATCATACAGGCAACTTTGATGAAAATAAAGTTTGCATTTCGCACCCTAAAAACGACATTTCGCACCAATTTAAAAATTGATTAACAAAAAAATGTTATAATTGCACGAAAGACTTATAAGGAGGGAACAAATGATCACTATTAATGTTGGCAACCTTAAAAGAACAATTACGGCACTATGTGTTAGTTGTATTCTATTAACATGTTTTGTCGGAAGTACGACGGTTAGTGCGCAAAGCATCACAAAACTTACGGCATCAACCGTATCGGCCGAAAGAGGAAGCATCGTCTCTGTTGCCATTGCTCTGAACAGCAACCCCGGAGTCTGGGGGATCAAGTTCAAAGTCGGATATGATTATTCTGCTTTAACTTTAGCATCGGTAACAAACGGAAACATTTTTGCCGATGACGATGTAACATTACCGGAGACACTGACCAAAGAACAGTTTGTGTATTATGCATGCTCAAATGAGCTGAAAGACATTACGACGAATGGCACTGTTGTTACGCTGAAATTTAAGGTTTCGGAAAATGCGCCATTTAGTACATATCCCATAACGGTGTCCTTAACGCAAGCCATCAATGTTGCCGGAAAAAATGTCAATGTGGATATCCAAAACGGTTCCATTACTGTAGTAAAATGTATTCACAACAAAGTTTGGCGCACCACCAAAGCCGCAGGATGTGAAACCGAAGGGACAGAGGCAGAAGTCTGCTCAAAATGTGGAGAAACTTTTTCAACAAGACCGCTTAAGGCAACGGGTCATCAAAACACAGAAGTAAAAAATAAAGTTGTAGCAACCATGACGGCAGAAGGATACACCGGAGATACATACTGTAAAGATTGTGGTGAACTGCTGTCCAAAGGCAACGGAATTGTAAAACTTACAGACAAGACAGCTACCCCTACCATTATTCAGGGAAATGAAGCGGTATTTGATAAAAATTCAGATGGGCAGTTGGTATTTGTTTCGAATTCAGATTTCAGCACCTTTGTACGCGTAGAAATTGATGGGACAACCCTCGAACAAAAAAACTATACGGTTGCAAGCGGAAGCACGGTTGTGACGATCTCCGGCGAATACCTTAACACGTTAACTGATGGTCAGCACACGGTTGCTATTGTATCCAAAGGAGGAACGGCAACCGCCAAGTTTACTGTTAAATCGGAGCAGAAAACTTCCGAAGGTACTGACACAAATAAGGATACAAAACCCGATTCGCCAAAAACACCTACCCAAACAACCACTAATACATTAAAAAATACCATAATCTTTATTATTGTGGTTTTGTGCACGGGCGGCCTGGCTGCTTTTATCATTATTAAGAGAAGGAGAAAATAGTGATGAAAAAAAGAATAATTAGTTTTCTTCTTGTTATAGCTCTGATTTTTTCAGCACTACCTACAGGCGTTTCTGCAAAAACCAGCGGAAATCTGTATGGTGATGTTAATGGAGATAAAACAATCGACCTGCTTGATGCGCTTGATCTAAAAAAATTTATCTCCAAAAACGAAACATCTGCATTCAAATTTGTTAATGCAGATCTCAATACAGACCAATATGCAGATCTCAAAGACTTGATGATACTGAATAAGTATCTGGCTGAGTGGAATATTCATTTGGGCCCCGAGCTTTTGACAGTATCCTTCCTTGACGGTGAGGATATTATTGATGTCCTGCCTGCGGAAATGAACTACCCCTTAGGCGAGGTTCCCAAAACCGGGAAATCTTCAAAAGCAAATGCAATCCTTCTTGGCTATTTTACTGACAAGGAATTTACAAGTCCTTTTTACTCGGACGATCCTGTTACCGGAAACACAGATGTTTATGCCAAATATCAGAAAATGGGCAGTACAGAGGAGCTGAATCTTACCTCCTTTGCCCAAATGGACCAATCTCCCGAAATCTCCTTTAATATTAAGAAAGTGTCCGGCAACATTGCATCAAGCGAAGCGGTAACACTAGCTGTTAAAGACGGCTCCGATCCAGTTATGCTGGATATTTCCGATGTGGACGGTGATGGTATATATACTGTTAGTGCGCCACAAGGTTATAACGAAGGTTGTTCCTATGAACTCACCCTTGCAGACGGCTGGGTTTTTGACGGAAAAGAAGAATCCATCCGCACAGCCGCCTTCTCCATCGCGATGGATGAAGTGGAAAACCTACAGATGAATGACGACATCCTATATATAAAGGATACTGACACTCTTACTTACAACGTAGGTGGTAAAACGTATGATGTTCTTACCTCGGACCAAGTGACTGACGACGGCGGTACCTTTGTGTATGATCTCGCCTCCACATTGAAAACAGATGATATCCTTTGTATTTATGTGGGTGTGAAACCCACCGAGAGAGATACGAAGAAGGGCTCCGAGCTTCTTGATCCTGCGACCTATGTTAAGGTAAGTAAAATAAACGGTAACACCGTTATTTTTGCAGGACTTGATGAAAACGATCAGTATGAGCTCTATAATACTCCCGATAACTTCCCCATTACCGTGTCTGCATTGCCCTCCGCTACCACAGGCACCGTAAATCTGGAAAATCTCGACCGGGACATGTATGCAAACATGATGGGCGATACAGATGGCACCTATGAAAAGGCTCTTGAAGCCATTTCGGTTGGAGATTTTGTTACGCTGTATGTATCCAAAGATAATATTACATCCGAGTCTGATCTGTTCTACGGAGAGATCACATCTTATAACAAGCAAACAAAAGAAATTACATATAAAAAGACCACTAAGAAGGCCATTGAGGATAGCATGGATCTGTATTCCGAACTTTCGGTTGCAGGTAGTGATATTGTAACTCCCGAGGAGCAGGAGCAGCTGCAGAGCGTTTTGCTTACACAGGTACAGCAAAGCAATTTTGCTGAGGAAGCTGCACACTATCTTTGTGATATGGTCACAAAAACTGACGGTTTCAGGAACAATATGACCGTTAAGGATTATTTGTTGTCAGATAAAGAAGGCAATCCTCTTTCTGATGATCAAATCAAACTTTTGAATATTGGCGGCAACTTTGAACTCAGCGATGACATCGAGCTCAAGGTTGAACTGATTACCCGTGGCGACCAGCTGCACTATAAAGATGGTGTTCAGCTTGCTATTCAGGTGAAAGCTGAGTTTAAGGTGGATGTTGAGGACGATGGCCAAATTGTTATAAATCTGTCTGCCACCTTCGTTGAAGAAGTGGAGCTGAGTCCCCGTATAAAGGGAAGCCTTGTTACTAAGGAAATTCTCTTTATTCCTGTACCCATTGGCGTTTCGGTCAACGCTTCAGTGGATATTAAAAACTACACCGCATTCTCCTTTGCTGCGGAAATCTATACCGTGGAGAAAGAAGATGCATCTACATGGGATAAGGTCAAGAACATCGCAAAAGACCCGACTAAAGCTCTCGGGCTTGCCGGTCTTCCCAGTGGATTGAAGGATGGCCTGAAATCTATTGGCGATGTAATGGATAAGATTGAGGAACTAAAGGAAAAAGTGGACAAGGCCACTGATACCGCCGAAAAGATTAAGGGCTACAAGAAAGATATTGACGCCCTCTGGGAAGTTATGGCACAGAACGGTACCACCAAAGAGGAATGGAATGCAATGTGTGACACACTGGGAAAAACCAGCGTCGCCTCCGATCTACTTGGTCTTATGAATATGTCCACTGATACCGAGATTCAAGCGGAATTCCTTGACAATATGCAGGCACTTATGGATAAGTACACGGAAATGCTGGAAAAGGAAACCGACTGGGTCACACTTGTAGATAAAGATATCATGGCAGTCGAAGTCAATATTTTAGGTATTGCTATAGGCGTGGAAGCAAAATTCGTTGTTCGTGGAGATTTGAGCATTGCCATCGGTTCTAATTTGGAATATGAGGTGGGCAAGCGATTCAGCTTCTGGTTTAAAATCGGTTTGTTCAAGCCCTCTGCCGGAAGTTCCACCATGGACCTTTTGGATGAACATTTTGCCTTCCAATTTTATGTCATGGGTAAGCTGGGCTTGAAGGCAGGCGTTCGTGCAAAACTGTATGTGGGTATCGGCTCCGGCAAACTTGCCTCCGTAGGCATCACTGCGGAAATGGGTCCGTACATCAAACTTTACGGTTTCTTTGTGTACGAATATACAAAGTACCGTCCTGCAAATACACAGAACTGGACCAGTAAAGAACGAATGGCGGGTGCGTTATACCTGGACTTCGGACTTTACTTCATGCTGGGCTTTGAAGCAAATGCGCTGGGAGATTTGTTTGAATACAGTCACGACTTCCTGGATGAAGAGGTATCTCTGCTTACCGCAGGAAACAGGCGGTATTACTATAATACAGCTTACGAACCATCGGAAGATGAAAAGCTTATCATTCGTGACAAAGACGACGACAGTTCTAACGGAATTACTATGCCCACACCCGAAAGCGTTATTGCTTTGTCTTATGTAGATCTCGATACAGGTATGCAAGGCACGGAATCCCTAAGTTTTGATAAATATAAAATAACGCTTTCCAACAGGAACTTCCATATTGATGAAAAAACAGGCGTAATCAGTGTTACTGTACCCGAAAACATCAGGTATATGGAAAGTGATATGACCATCACATATGTTTACGGTAAGATCGCTTTCAGTCAATACGATATGTCGGTAACCGTACCCTTGGTATGGACCAATCTCTCTACCGAGGAGTTAAATGAATACTACACGGCATCTGTTCGTGTGGGCAATGATACCGACGGCTATCAGGCCGTATGGAGCAAGAAAGTACTGAAAAACCAAGCGTTTAACCTGCCCGATGATAATGAAATCAAGAAACTTATGGGCTGGAATGACTATAAGTACACTGCATCCACCGGCTACAACGGTCAGCCAACTGAAGGTTTAACTTTGATTGAAGATAAGGTTTATGATTATAAAGTTAATTATAAAACCTATTCTTTGAAAGTAAACGGCATTCAGAATCCTGACGGAACCGAAAAAAACCAAACCTTCACTGCCAAATACGGAGAGGCATTTGATTTCTCAAGTCTTTCCTCCACAGGTACCACTAAATCTGGCACCTACAACAAATTCGCCGGCGTAACCACAAAGGCTACCATTACAGTGAACGGTGAAAAACAGATAATCGATCTGACTCAGCCTATTAACAGCAAGGTGGCCCAGGCACTTACCGCAGGTGTCACCGCCACAGCAAACTATGTGGATGACAGCACCACAGCTACCTTCGTGTTCAATGGTATCGACCATGATAATGTAACAGTTAAGGTAAAGAAGGGCACTGTTCCCACTTATGATTACATTTCAGTAGTGGAAGCAAGTGGTTCTGATGTTGTGGGAATCACACCAGCTATCGCAAAAATCTCCACGGCAACCACCTATTATGTTGACTGCAAGGTTGTTGTAAAGAAACTTGTCACAATCACCTTTGACAGTAAGGGCGGCAGTATCGTTGCTCCTTTAACAAGGAAGGAAGGAACAGTTCTTCCCGCACTTGATACCCCAACAAAAACAGGATACACTTTTGAGGGTTGGTACACAGACATAGCCTGCACCAATAAGTTTACATCCACAACGGTTCCTGAAAGCGACCTGACACTTTTTGCTAAGTGGAATGCAAACACCTACACTATAACCTTTAATGTGAATGGCGGTAACGAACTTTCAGATGCGGATAAGACCAAAGACGTTACCTATGATGGCACCTACGGTACTCTTCCTACTCCCAGCAAGTCGGGCTACGGCTTTGTAGGCTGGTACACCGAGGCTCAGGGCGGCACGCAGGTAAAACCTGCCCATACTGTTTCCATTACCGGAAACAAGACCATCTATGCCCATTGGAAGCAGCTTAAAAACATTCCTAGAAGTGTGTTTGATTTCGGCAAAATGGAGAGTTATACCTATACTACCGCAACGTTCCGTCAACCAACATATGTATTTACAGCAGAAAACAATGAGACTTATACAGCTTCCGAGTTCAATTTCCGCTATAAGATTCAGGGTGAGTCCGACTATATTGAAGGACTGCCGGTTCAGGGTGGCACTTACGATGTGCTTGTTACAAGGGCTGCTGATAACGACTATGCCAGGTTCGAACAGCTTTATTCCGGCGTACTTACCATCAACTATATCACATTCGATGTGAACGCCAGCTGGTATAATATGGAAATCGAGGAGCGCGTCGGCACCGGATCCAATCATACACTAGATGTGGAGATCGTATGGAGTGACGGAAAATCTTCAACTGGAAATATGGCTATAGATAAGGATTGGAATACAAAATACTTCAGCAGGTACGGTGTTTACCCCACACAATTCAAGGGACAGGGACAGGGTACTGCCGGACTCGATAGAACAATGACACTCAACGTTAATGTTTATGATATTCTCGGAAAATCGAAGACACTGTACTCTTCAGATAAGTACTGGTCTGCAAAGGATCCCTCTTTTGATGTAACTTTCAGCGGGCTGCCTGCAGCAAACACTTCTGCTAACGGAATAAATGTGGATTCTTGCAGTAAGATTATTGTCAATCTTACTACGTACGGCGTGAACGGTGCGTTGTCGGGCGTTAAGTACATTGTTGATAACAATGCCGTAACTGTCAATGGTGATAAGCTGCTTATTGACGGCGGAAAATTGACAGGAACCAATAACACCATTACCGTCCGCGCTCAATATCCCGGTGGCGATTTGGTACAGATTGCACAGTTCAATGTTACAAAGAATATTGTTAAATAATCCAATAATAATTAAATAGTTATAAAATGCACAATAAAGAGCTTCACACTATGGGAAGCTCTTTATTTCGGAGGATAAAATGAAAAAACTACTGTCTATACTGTGTGCTCTTCTGCTTCTATGTGGTTGCAGATCGGGTAATGCAAATAAGAATGAGCACTCGGAGGTAGTCATAGCCCTTTTGGATACCGGAGTATCTTCTTCTTCTGTTATAAGCAACCATCTACGAACAGGCTACAATTATGTAACAGAAAGCGATGATACAGAGGATCAAATTAACCATGGTACAGCGGTGGCCAGTATAATTTTAGGTAGCGAAAACGCAGAAATTGAGTCACTCTCACCTAACGCTTATGTAGTTCCCCTTGTTATTGTAACAAAGGTTGATGGAAAGGCCACTGCCGCCTCGCCTGATACCCTGGCAAAAGCCATACGAGACAGCGTGGATATTTATGGTGCAGATATTATTAATGTTAGCCTGGGCATTCAAACAGAAAACAAAGCCCTTTCCGATGCGATTGATTATGCAGAAAAAATGGGCGTGCTGGTTGTTGCCGCCGTGGGGAATGACGGAAAGGATTCCAATCCTTACTATCCTGCATCCTATGAAACCGTGCTTGCTGTGGGTTCTTGCGACAAATATGGTTACGAATCGGATTTCTCACAAATAGGTGCTGATGTTTTGGCACAGGGAGAAGATATCCTACTCGCGTCCCGCAACGGTCAAAAGTATGGTACCAAAGGGACTTCCTACGCTACGGGATTTGTTTCTGCCACCGCTGCAAACTATTTATCAGAGAATCCTTCTGTCACAACGACCCAGTTGCGTGATTACCTTAAAATGCAGCAGTACTTTCAAAACAACAACTAATACAACTACATATATGCTTTATATGATATTAAAAAAGCAGGAAAAAGATACTATCTTGTTCCTGCTTTTTTATTCTGATGGGCAGCTATCTGCCACCCAAATCGTTCCAACAACCTCCCGTACATCCTCCTCTTTGGCTATTTCCCAGCGAAGCTATCGCTTGCTTTGTTCCGTGCATATGGAACATCTGATTGGATAACAGAGCAGTAACGCTGTCTAAAAGGTATGATCCCTTAGTTCTGCTTCACTGTATTCCATCTATTGTATTCCC
>JAEZLD010000200.1 GCA_023415335.1 Bacillota bacterium
TCATTGCCGTTTTCGTCCTTTCCTACATATTCATAGCTTATGCTTGTAGACTTCCTCATGTTTTCATAACACTTTACTATTTCATCATCAGTTCCATCCAGGTTAAACTGCATATACCATTTTATATCGCTGGCATTCTTTCCATATACCTGAAGCTGCTTCTGGTATATGGAATCCAGGGTTTCCTGGCTATCTACTATGATATAAAACGCCTGAGAAACATAAGCGTTATATATTGACTCAACAGGGAAATCTCCCAGCCACTCCTTTACCTGGTAGTCTACTCCTCCCAGGGTCAGCATATCCCAGTTGTGGCTATTATTAAGGCAGTAGGCCAACACCTGTCCCTTCTGCAGTGAGGGGTTCTTGCCTGTAACCTTTTTATACTCATCCCCTGTAATCACCTCTACCTGTGCAATGTTACCCACGGAGCCAGTATAATTGTTCCCCTCTATTTTAAGGTTTGAACCATCCATTATTACTGCAAAGCCAAGACTGGTATATTGTATAAGGTCCTTTACCTTAAGTCCAGATTCCTTAGCTGCCCTCATAGCTCCTTCATACAGCTGGTCCTTAGTAGTTATCTGGTCTTTCATATCCAGGGTAAAGGATATATCACCTGGGTATCGGTTGTCCAGTGCCTTATCAACTCCTACATAAAGGGAAACCGTAGTTGATACCATAACCAGAACCATGGTTGAGAGTATACATATGTTTGCCAGTCCCACGGCATTCTGCTTCATACGGTACATCATGCCAGATATGGCTGTAAAATGTCTGGTCTTATAATAGTAGCTCTTATTTTTTCTTAAAAGCTTAAGCAGTGCTATGCTACCTGCAGTGAATAGGCAGTAGGTGCCTATCATAACCAGTATTACTGCCACGAAGAACCATATAAGCGCTTCCAGAGGAGATTTTATGGTCTGAGCCATCCAGTAGCCCGTACCCAGTGATGCTGTCCCTATAATTACCAGCAGCCACTTTACCCTGGGCTCCCTCTCACCTGCCTTATCCCCATGGAGAAGTTCTATAGGCTTTGAAAGCCTTATTCTCACAAGGTTAAAAAGAAGCGTAGCAAAGTAGATTATAGCAAACAGTATGGCAGTAGTGGTTACGGCCCCCATACTAACTGAAAAACCAAAACCCACATTGAAGAAAAGTATCCTGCAAAGTACCAGCAGCATAAGCTTTGAAACCAGAATTCCAAAAGCAAGTCCCACTGCTATGGTACCTATACCAGTAAAAATAGATTCAAAGAAAAGTACCCAAGCTATATGTCTTTTCTCCATTCCCAGTATATTGTATAGCCCTATCTCCTTATTTCGCCTCTTCATAAGAAAGCTGTTGGTATAAACAAGGAATACAACGGAAAAAATGCCTACTATTGTGGTACCTAGTGCAAGAATCAGCCTCAATGAATCAAACCCTGGAATCTTTAACAGATCCTTGCTGATGGCTAGAAAACACATGTTGTAGAACATGGCTATGGTAAATATTCCTGTTAGCAGATATGGAAAGTAGAACCTTCTGTTCCTTCCTATATTCTGTAGGGAAAGCTTAGGAAAAAGCAGGCTATGCATTCTTCTCACCGCCTGTTGCTATCATGGTAAGGGTATCTGATATTTTAGCATACATCTCCTCGCTGGTCATGGAACCCTTATATATCTGATGGAACACCTCTCCGTCCTTTATGAACAGCACCCTCTTGGCATGGCTGGCAGCCTTGGTGGAGTGGGTAACCATAAGTATTGTCTGTCCCTCGTCGTTTATGTCATTGAACATTTTAAGCAGCTGGTCTGTTGCCTTTGAATCAAGTGCTCCAGTTGGCTCGTCGGCTAATATAAGCTTGGGATTTGTTATAATTGCTCTGGCAACCGCCGCCCTCTGTTTCTGTCCTCCTGAAACCTCATACGGGAATTTCTTAAGTATATCGTTTATTCCAAGCTTTGCAGCAATTATCTGGAGCCTTGAATTCATCTCATTATAGCCCTTTCCCGAAAGCACTAACGGCAGGAATATGTTATCCTGTATTGAGAAGGTATCAAGCAGATTGAAGTCCTGGAACACAAAGCCTAGGTTGCTGCGCCTGAAGGCTGATATATCCTTATCCTTTATGGAAACAATGTTTATGCCGTTCAATCTCACCTCTCCGCTGGTAGGCTTATCAAGAGATGCAATTATGTTAAGCAAAGTGGTTTTGCCAGAGCCTGACTCGCCCATTATGGCCACGTACTCCCCCTGCTCCACGGAAAAGCTTACATTAGAAAGTGCCTGTACATGGGTTCCTCCCAACCTTGTTGTATATACCTTTTTAACGTTTTTTACCTCAAGTATACTCATTTTATATCCTCCTGAAATTCATATCATCTAGTCATTATTGCAGATAGTATGTATGCAACAACTTATCCTACATACTTATTATAGCGAAAGGCCAAACCCATCTGCCATACTTATGGCTTACAGTTTGGCCTTTTAGCTTACACTTTTGTAAGGTTATTCTTTTATTCAATCTCCAGGCTTATGCAGTCAAGTCCAACTATTACCCTGGTGCCTTTCCCTACCTGGGATTCTATTCTTATGGTGTGGGAAAGCTTCGTGAGCACCCGCTTGCACAGATACAGCCCTATACCGGTGGACTTCTTGTCTGCCCTTCCGTTATACCCTGTATAGCCCTTTTCAAAAACCCTTGGAAGGTCCTCCTCCTGTATGCCTATGCCTGTATCCTCTATTACAAGAGCCTTCCCAGGCATCATGTATATGGATATGGTTCCCTCAGGTGTGTATTTAAGTGCATTGGACAGAAGCTGCTCTATTACAAACTGGAGCCACTTCTCATCGGTAAGCACCTGACAGTCAAGCTCCTTATAATCAAGAGATATCCTTTTTCTTATGAACTGCTTTGCATACTTTTTTACTGCCTGCTTTACAACCCCGTCCAGGTCATATTTTTGTATTAACAAATCGGTAGAGTCGCTGTCCAGCCTCAGATATTGAAGTACCATTTCCACATACTGCTCTATCTTGAAAAGCTCCATAGAAAGCTCCTGATTTTGACTGCTTTCCTCTGTCTGAAGCAGAAGCCTCATGGCAGCAATAGGGGTCTTTATCTGGTGTGCCCACAGTGTATAATACTCAACCATGCTGGTTCTTGAGCTGTCATACTCTGAGGCCATGGCCACCCTGTCATCATTAAGGACCTCTAAAAGCTCCCTATAGTCCTTTTCAACAAATCCTGAAGGCTCTGGAAGGCCTTCCAGTGTAAGTGTAATCCTGTTTTTCATTTCTTCAAGCTGTTTATGTTTCTTGTAATATCTGGTGCACCCTATTATTCCACAAATAAGTATAGTCCATGTACATAATAGGGTAGCATAGCCTACAGCCTCCAAAGGAAGGCGGTAAAGGTCCATAATTACCCAGAACACTACACAGCAGCAAAGCATCAGCAATATATAATTTAATCTGGCCTTTAAATACTCTATGACTATCCTCATATTATTCCACCATGTATCCCATACCCTTTTTAGTGGTTATGAAGTCAGTGAGACCCGCAGACTCCAGCTTTTTTCGCAGTCTTGTAACGTTAACCGTAAGGGTGTTCTCATCAACAAAGCTGTCACTTTCCCACAGCTTCTGCATAAGCAGCTCCCTTGATATGGTCTCACCCTTTCCCTCCATTAGTACCTGGAGTATACGGTATTCATTTTTTGTTAAGTCTATTTTTTCCCCCTTATAGGAAAGGCTTGCATCACTGATATTGAGTATGGCTCCCTTGTGCTCTATAAGGCCTGTCTGTCCTCCAAAGTCATAGGTACGCCTGAGCATAGCCTGTACCTTTGCAGTAAGCACGTTTAAATCGAATGGCTTAGCTATAAAATCATCTGCTCCCATGTTTATGGCCATAACTATATTCATGTTATCTGAAGCTGAGGATATGAATATTACAGGCACCTTAGACACCCTGCGTATTTCCTGACACCAGTAGTAGCCGTTAAAAAAAGGCAATGATATATCCATAAGCACCAGGTGCGGTTCGAAGGCTACAAATTCCCCCATTATGTTCTTAAAATCCCCCACACAGCTAACCTTACAGTCCCAGACTTCAAGGCTGCTTTTTAGGGTCTTTGATATTACCTCATCATCCTCAACAATAAAAATCTTATACATTCTAATCCCCCAAAGCTTGTATTTTAAGCCTCTTACATAGCTTTATTTTACCACATAATAGTCCTTCCCTCAAAACACTACTATACAACCCAACCAAAAAAGAGCCCTTTTACAGGCTCTATTATCTACATCTAGTTATCATCGTTTATATATTTACTTACCATCAGCTCTTCGTTCTTAATCCTGTACAGCTGGTCCCCCATCTGTATGGCCATACATGATGTAAGAAGCTCTACAAACATCATTGGTATAGATAAAGCATTATAGAAAAATGGTGCTTCTGTCCTACACAAAAACGTATATCCACTTTCAGTAACGGCAGGAGATTTCATGCTATCAGTTATCGTTATAACTC
>JAEZLD010000017.1 GCA_023415335.1 Bacillota bacterium
CAAGGGGGCTTTTTTATTATGAGTAAATTTAAGGTACATTGCAAATAATGTATGAAAGGGAGGGATACTATGAGAAGACGTGCCTCTCGGCAGAATAAGGATAACGAAGAAAGTGAGCATCAGGAAGGCAGTGGAACACGTTTATCAGACAGTCTTGAGGACAACATAAAGCTATTGAAGGATGTTTTTAAGAATGATGATACAGTTGTGTTAAGAAGGTTTATGAATAGTAGAGACAATAATATAAAGGGTTGCATCATATTCATAGATGGTATGGTAGATGTAAAGGTTATAAACAAAAGTATAATTGAGCCTATAATGACCTGTAGTCTTAAGGCAGAGGACTATGAGCTCATTGATATAATAGAGTACAGTGTAACTACGGCCTGTCAGACGAAGCATTCTGATGAATTAAAAAAGCTGTGTGATGCTGTTATAAAGGGAAGCACCGTCCTATTAGTGGATAATGAGCCCCACGGACTTATTATTGATACAAAGGGATATAAAACCAAGGGTATTGAGGATGTGGAAACAGAAAAAACCACAAAAGGTCCTAAAGAGGGCTTTACAGAAACACTTTTAACCAATCTTTCAATGATAAGAAGGAAGCTTAATACCTCTGATTTGAAATTCAAATTTATGAGCTTTGGAAGAGAATCTGAAACTTCAGCCTGTATATGCTACCTGGAGGGGATAGCAGAGCCTGAGCTTATTGAAGAGGTGGAAAAAAGGCTTGAAAAGGTGAAGCTTAAGGGGGTGTTGAGCACGCAGAGTATAGGTGAAATGATAAGCGATGCTAAGCTATCTCCCTTTAAAACCATTGGAGATACTCAAAAGCCTGATGTGGTGGCAGCCAACCTTCTGGAGGGAAGAGTAGCCTTACTGCTTGATGGAACCCCCAGCGTAATAACAATGCCATATCTTTTTATGGAGAACTTCCAGTTTGCAGAGGACTACTACACAAACTACTACGTAGGCAGCTTGGACAGGATTTTGAGTTACCTTGCCTTCTTTATATCTATAAGTCTCCCTGGGGTATATGTTGCCATTACGTGCTTTCATCAGGAGGTGCTGGCAACCCAGCTTTTTATGAGTGTGGCTGTAGCACGGCAGGGTATTCCATTTCCAACATCAGTTGTAACTTTGCTGCTGATTATAGTATTTGAAATCCTTAAGGATGCCACAGCAAGAGTACCATCATACATAAGCCAGTCACTCACTATTGTGGGCACACTTATAATCGGTCAGGCAGCCGTGGATGCCAGGCTTGTGGGAGCACCAACGCTGATAATAGTGTCAGTATCGGAAATTTCGAGGCTTCTTCTCCCTAAGCTTGATAATGCCAATATAATACTAACTGTGATACTTTTGATTCTTTCCAGTATTCTGGGGCTGTATGGATTTACAGCAGGTATAATAGGACTGTCAATACATCTTTTCAGCCTGGAATCCTTTGGAAGATCATATCTCTCTCATGTGGATTCATACCAGACCAGCAGACTTAAGGATGTATATGCAAGACTCCCTGCATGGGAGAATGCCAGTAAAAAAAACAGAGGTGGGGACAGTAAGAAAAATGATAAGCAGTAATAGAAGGGGCTTTGGTAGTTTTATTAGATATATAGCTATAGTGCTTATAATGAATCTTCTAGCAGTCTTTACATCGGGTTGCTGGAACTATAGAGAGATTGAATACCTTGCAGCAGTATATGCCTTTGGCCTTGATAAGGACCCTAAGAGTAAGGAATATGTTCTTACGGTGGAGATTAACAGATTTGAATCCTCAGGAAAGGATTCCACGTTAAAGTCCCGGGTGCTTACTGCTGAAGGAAGCAGCATAATGGAGGCTGTAGCAAACCTTTCAGAAACCTCTGATAAACAGATTTACTGGAGCCAGGCTAAGGTTGGTGTCATAGGAAGGGGAGTGGCAGAGGAAGGCTTAATGCCTCTTATAGATACGATGCTTAGGGACCAGGAAACCAGAATAGATATGTACCTTATAGCATCAAAGGAAAAGACCGCAAAAGAAATAATCAAGCTTTCTGAAGAGAACTCATCCGAAATGCTTGGAGTAAGGCTTTCTGAGCTTATTGAAGGTCAAATGTTCGCCTCAAAAGCACCTGCTATACATGTATATGAACTGGCTGATATGCTGGCCAATCCATATCAGTCAGCTATCCTTGGAACTGTAGGAATTACAGATGTAGGAGGAGAGAAGCTGCCAGAGATATCCGGTGCTGCACTATTTGAAAAGGGAAGACTCAAAGGCTTTTTAAATGGAGAAGAAGCACAATACCTTCTGTTTGCCATGAATGAATTTAATCAGAGCCATCTTGCCTTAGATGGAGTTGATGATGATCCTGATGTTAAAGCATCTATACAGATAGATAAGAGCAAAACTTCTATAACTCCAGCATACAAGGACGGCAAGATAAGCATGGATATATATATATACGCTGATGGTGGAATAGAGGAGTTGTATAACCCTAATAGTATTGATGATAAGACCATAGAAGGTAAGATTAAGGAAAGGTGCGAAGCTATGATTGCTGAGAAAACAATGACGGTAATACAAAAGGTTCAAAGCCAATATGGAATGGACGTGTTTGGATTCTCTAACACCTTTAAAAGAAGAAAGCCTTCTCTATGGAAAGAAATTGATGACAGATGGCAAGAGGAGTTCTCCAAAATGGATATTAGTGTTCACGCATACCTGCATATTACTAATACAGGGGAGGTTAAAATACTTTCAGAGGAGGAAATATAATGCCGGTTATCATTGCTACTATCTTATGTGTTTATTATATACGCAGAGAGTTGTCAGGATACTATAGAAACAAGCAATGGAAAATATTCTACACATATTCAATAATACTTCTGGCAGCCTATTTGCTCAGCATGGTTGTAGCTATAGACACAGAAATTCCAGGCTTCATTGAAAGGATAATGGGAAAATAAGAAAATTACATTTAGAGGTGGGATGCTGTTTGAGCAAACAAAAGATAACTTCCGCAGAGGCAGTTAGTCTGCTGGCATTTTCTCTTGTGGCTAATATTATACTAACCGGAGGCGGTAAGGTAGCAGGACAGGATGTATGGATAAGCTTCCTTTTGGTTGTGTGTGTAATGCTTCCTCTGGCATATATATACAGAGGCATTGTTTTAAATTGTGGTGATAAGGGCTTTTTTATTTCTGTAGAAGAGACTATGGGAAAGCCTGTAGGAAGGCTTTTTAACATTTTAATTGTACTTTACAGCCTCTTTTTAGGCGTCATAGCTTTTAGGAGTATCTCAGAGTTTTTGTTTATAGCAGTCCTTACCCGCACACCCCTATATATAACCCGCCTATTGCTGGGAATGCTTTGCATTTGGGCTGCTAAATCAGGAGCTAGTTTTATAGCCAGATGGTCAAGGCTTGTATTCCCTATAATATTAACAATAGTACTCATGCTGGTCATATTATCCATTCCTAATTTTGATTTAGATAATTTTAAGTATACATTGTTTTACGGCCCACAGCCAGTATTGCAGGGAGCATGGAATATTTTTACCTATCCTATGGTAGAGGCAGCCCTGCTGCTTATTCCCTTCTGTGATTTGGAGAAAAAGAAGGATACTGTTAAGATATACATAGTAGCACTTGTTATAACGTCTTTAATGGGCATTATAGTAAATGAAAGAAACATACTGGTAATGGGAGAGGTACTGGCAAAGGCATATTACTTTCCATCCTATAAGTCTGCTGGAATAATAAGGCTTACAAGGTTCTTTGACCGTATTGAAATTATAAGAGGTATGGTTTATATAGTAGGGAGCTTTCTTGATGGAACCTTCTGCCTTTATGTAGCCGCTCAAGGGGTGAACAGTATGCTGGGTATTAAGAATGAGGAGGCCGGAGTTACTGCACCTATGGGAATTCTTATGCTTACCTTAGCGGGTAGCTTGTTTTCCCAATATAGTCAACTTATAAGTTATCTGCAGGGTCCTAACGGTTATATTGCAACAGCCATATTGGGTGTTCTGCCAGTGATTATTTGGATTACAGGAAAGCTAAGGAATGGGAGAAAAGTAAAAGGCAATAGGGGATAGTGAAGTAATGTGGAAAAGCCTGCTTAATAATAATCGCAGGCTTTTTATAAGTAAAATATTTATTATACTTTATCAGAAACAGACTTATAGTCCTTTTATGAATTTATATCCTTATACCAAAAACAGACATAGGCTGTAGAGGTTGACTTTGCTACATCTGCCACAGCTCTTTCCATTGCCATTGTGTGCCAGGGGCACCACCTCTTACGTCTACCCCTGCAGTAGCACTCTTTTCGCATATTACTACAGTACTGCCTGTGGCGCCCTCCTTAATTGCAGCGCTGCCAATCCTTATACCTTCTATTTCATGAAATCCTATTTCCTTCGATATATGCCCCTCCTAAGGGCAAAGTATTGATGCTGGCCAATCTTTGAGCGTTTACATTCATACTTTAATATATAGATAAAACATTTGACACAATGCATTATTAAAAGGAAAACCTCGGGCAGAAATCCTGCCTGAGGTTTAGTTATTTTAGTATATATATTTTTACTGTCTTGATTCCCCATTCATATGCTTCCTTATAGGTGTCAAGGAACACATCTATCATGTTTCCCTTAATGGCCCCGCCTGAATCTGCTGCAACAGCAAGACCATAGCCTTCCACATACAGCTTGGTACCAAAGGGTATTACTGTTGGGTCTACGGCAATGGTGCTGTAGCCATTAGGATTCCTTACAGTAGCCATGCCAGTATGGGTAATGGTATCTCCAGTGTAGGCCGTAGAGGTTACTGTCATGGCCTTGGAGTAGCTGTACTTTACTCCGTTTACATTTATTTTGGTAGCCGATGAGGATGAAGCTGAGGTACCTCTGGAGGCAGTTGATGAGGATTTGGTTCCTCTGGCAATCCTCCTGTTTACAGGTGAAACTGTTACCTCCTGGGCTATAGCTTCTCTTGATATTTCTGCACCATTTTCGCAAACTACTCTGTAGGTTATGGTCATCTCACCGTTAGACCCCTCTTGAATAACTCTTGTAGTACCTTTTGAAAGGCTGCTATCATTTACATACTCATTAGAGTACGCTATTTCAACTGTTTCTGTGAAGCTTCGGGTTTCTACTCTTATTATTTCTATATTCATGTTACACTCAATGGGATCCTCCAGGGAGCAGCTTAGCTTATCCTCTTCGCCCAGGATGATACCCTCGGCTTGAAGCATGGTTCCTACAGTTTCCTCTGCTGTCTCGGTAGAGTAGGTTTCTCCATCTGCTGTGATTGTAACATTCACTGCTCTTTTAATACTTACAGTAATGCCGTCCTCCAGTGGCTCATGAAGGTCTGGACTTACTTTATCCTTTTCATTAACTGTTATAAAAGCACCCTCTAGCGCCTCACCTATTGTAGAGGCTGTAGAGATGTGTCGTGTTGTTGTACCGTCTGCAACCACTAAAAAGGACTTTCTGTTTGAAAGAGCCCTTAAGGTTAGATAGGACACAACTAAAAGAAACACTACAAGCAGTGGAGCTACGAGCTTTAGTACAAGTCTTCTTCCTGACATTATCTTATACATAATTCTATATTACCTCCTGCTGTAAAAGTTTAGGCTACCATAATAACGTGTAAGAATCAATATGTCAAACAAATTGGAAGGTCATGGAATTAGCAATATATAGAAGTGAGGACATTTACTTTCTTTAACTGCTAGGTTTATAATAATGATGAAAGCCATAGGAGACAGCCTTCGCTTCCATGTAGGACAGATATAAAGGCTTTTCCTGATACATATCATAGTGTGCGGTATGTTATATTATATTTATACTTTGAGAAAACAAAGAAATATATATACAAGGAGATACTTTTATGACACCACTAAAGGAAATACAATGCTTTTTGCTGGATATGGATGGCACGTTTTATCTTGGAAATACGTTAATTGACGGAGCAAGGGATTTTCTTCACCTTCTTAATACACAGGGAAAACAGTTTATATTTTTAACCAATAACTCATCAAAAAATAACAGAGAGTATCAGAAAAAGCTTGAGAAGATGGGCTGTAAGGTAGATATGGACAGGGTATTTACATCTGGGGAGGCAACAACCCTGTATTTAAACAAGGAAACCTCCGGTGCTACCATATTTCTGCTGGGTACCCCCCTTTTAGAGCAGGAATTTATTGAAGCAGGCTTTAAGCTGGTAAATGATACAGATATTAAACCTGATTATGTAGTACTGGGCTTTGATACCACTCTTACCTATGACAAACTGTGGCGGGCATGTGACCTTATAAGAGAAGGAATCCCATATATTGCTACCCATCCTGACTATAATTGCCCCTTAGAGGGAGGAAAATTTATGCCTGATACAGGTTCTATGATAAAGCTTATAGAAGCCTCTACAGGAGTAATGCCAACAGTAATAGGAAAGCCTAACAGGTACATTGTAGATACACTTCTGGAAAAGTATAGCCTTAAAAGGGAAAACGTAGCTATGGTAGGTGACAGGCTTTACACAGATATAAAAACCGGAGAAAATGCAGGGATTACATCCATATTGGTTTTCTCAGGGGAAACCACAGAGGATATGTACAGAGAATCCAGTGTAAAGGCTGATTACACGTTCCCCTCAATTAAGGAATTAATGGATGCCATAAAGTGAATTTCACATATTCTTAATGTCAATAAAACGTAAAATTAATAAAGAACCCATATACTTGGGATATAATATTATAGTAGATATAGATGTAGCATAGCTGTAGTTTAAGGAGAAGCTTAACGATGAAAAATAATGAGCAGGACTTCCAATTATATGAGGAGTTTGAGAAATGTGTAGAAAACATGATTTACAGTGAGCCCATACTTAAGATGGGAGGCTTTGTGCACCATAACAGTACTACATGCATGGACCATAGCATATATGTAGCGTACACAAGCTTTCGTATAAGTAAAAAGCTGGGCCTTGATTATATATCCACAGCAAGGGGAGCGATGCTTCATGACCTGTTCTTATATAACTGGCGGGAAAACAAAAGGAAGCTTGGAAGAAAGGGCATGCATGGCTTTACCCATCCAAAGGCAGCACTAAGTAATGCAAGCAAGTACTTTGATATAAATAAAATTGAAAAGGATATTATCGTAAAGCATATGTGGCCTCTTACAATAGTACCTCCAAGGTATGCTGAGTCCTTCATTGTGTGTCTTGCGGATAAGTACTGTGCCATGGTGGAGCTTACAAGCATAGGTACTAAAACCACAAAACGTCTTAAGGAAATGTATGCTATATATTAGTAATAAGGATAGAGCATCCCGGGTAACCCCGGGACGCTTTTTTTACCTCTTGCTTTTAGAATCCGGGTCCTGCTTTAGTGGGTCACTAAGCAGTGAGCCTGCTCCTGACAAAAGCTTAATTACACTTAAAAGCATTATAGGAAGCAGAAGGCTGCTAAGGGAGCTTAAGGATTCCCCTATTCCCTTAAAATCAAGTCCCGTAATTGGTCCGGAGGTGAATTGGAAGGTCCTTATAAAGCCATAGCTGTTAGGAGTAGAATAGCTGTATGTGCTAGAGCTCTGGTTATTATCAGCTGAGGTATCTGTTTTGTTTTCAGCAGGAGCCTGGCTCTTTACGCTGCCTCCATCAGATACGGTATATGGAACGTCGTCAAGTATGACGGAGCTGTTTTTATAGGCTTGTGTTGTATTGTCCATATTATGCCACCTCCCTGTAGTATAATTGTTTTCATTATATAATATTGCCGGATACTCTAAAGTTGCTACTTTTTGTTTTAACCTTGGGAGAAATCTGATATAGTTGTGTATATAAGGTAGGATGCGGGGGAAAAATGATGAACTTATTTGAAGATTATGCCTTCAGCCTTGCTGACGCAGCCCAAAAGGCAGTGCTATATGAGGCTGTGACGGCTCCTAAGCCTGGATTGGTAGACAGATTAGGGCAGGGTGCCCATAAGGATATGGATATATTTACGTTTGCAGCAAGTTCATCTGCTATATACAGAGGCATGTATGGCTGCGCATTTGCAGGCATTAGCGGTCAGGAGGATGGACAACGGCTGCTTGAAAAAATTCGCCCTATAGGAATGGAATGTGAGACAGCCATGCTAAAAGCAACAAACGGTGTCAATACTCACAAGGGAATTATATTTTCCATGGGAATACTCTGTGCTGCTATGGGCTCCATATACAGGAATGGACAACGTGATATGGCTTCGGCAGAGCAGGTGTGTGAAAAAGCTGCGGGAATGTGCCAGGGACTTGTGGAACAGGACCTGGGGAAAGTAAAGAACAAAGGGAAGCTTACCCATGGAGAGAAGCTGTATATTGATTACGGAATAACAGGAATACGGGGAGAAGCCCAAGGAGGCTTCAAGACGGTACTTGAAAAGGGAATTCCAATACTGCGAAGTAAGGCTATGAGGGAGAAGCTAGGGCTTAATGACCTGTTGCTGCATACCCTGATGAGCATAATGACCTGCTGCCAGGATACTAATGTAATAATAAGGGGAGGAATGGAAGGCCTTAGGCTTGTAAAGGAAAGTGCAGAGGAGTTTATGGCTTCAGGAGGAATGCTGTCTCCAAATGCTAAAGACAGGCTACACAGGCTGGACAGTCTTTTTATTGAGAAAAACATAAGCCCTGGGGGCTCTGCAGACCTTCTATCTCTAAGCTTGTTCTTGGCAGATATGGAGGGCATAAGGCTATAGACAGTATATTTAAGTAAATGTTATCATTTAATTTGCCATTTGAGTAGGATACGGAGGGACAGCATGAAGAAGGTATGGAGAATAAATAACAGTATTGATATAAAAAAGGCCTCAGAAATAGCAAGGGATACAGGCATAAGCCAGATATTATCAAGCATACTGGTTTCAAGGGGACTAGAGGACAGCAAACATATTGAAGAGTTTTTGAATCCACAGCTGAAGCAGCTGCACAGTCCAAGGCTTATGCTTGATATGGAAAAGGCGGCAGATATAATCATAGCTTCAATCAGAGCGGGAAAAAGAATTATGATATATGGAGATTATGACTGCGACGGAGTCACCAGTACAGCCATACTCTTTAAGGGTCTTACCAGGTGTGGCGCCAAGGCTGCATACCACATCCCAGATAGGATAGAGGAAGGCTATGGTATGAATCTTCAGGCTGTAGAGAAAATAGCCAGGGAAGGCTATGAACTCATTGTAACCTGTGACAATGGAATATCCTGCACAAGCCAGGTCAAAGCAGCTAAGGAGCTGGGAATGCAGGTGGTAGTTACTGACCATCATGAGATTCCAAGGGAAAAGCTTGAAGAAGGAGGGGAGAGAGACATACTTCCTGAGGCGGATGCTGTTGTAAACCCCCATAGGCAGGATGATGGATACCCATTCAAGTATCTATGTGGGGCTGGTATAGCCTTTAAGCTTGTACACACCCTTTATGTAAAGCTTGGCCTGCCTACAAAGGAGCTTTTTCAATATATTGAGCTGGCATCCATTGGAACCATCTGTGATGTGGTGGATTTAGTGGATGAGAACAGGGTAATAGTAAGCATGGGGCTTAGAATACTTAATAACACACAGAATATAGGACTTAGGGAGCTTATAAAGACATCAAGTCTTGAAAACAAAAGGATAAAGGCCTGGAACGTAGGCTTTAATATAGGACCATCAATAAATGCAACAGGCAGGCTGGACAGCGCCTCACTTTCAGTAGAGCTTCTTCTTACATCTGATAAGACAAGAGCTGAGTATTTGGCATCGGAGCTAAGAAGGCTTAACAGTGAAAGACAGCATATGACAGAGGAGGCTGTTGAGAAGGTAATGCTCCAGATTGAAAATTCCAACATAAGGAACCAAAAGGTTATGGTGGTTTATCAGGAGGACATACATGAGAGTCTGGCTGGAATTGTTGCCGGAAGGATAAGAGAAAAATACAACAAGCCTGCCTTTGTAATAACCAGGGGACGTGAGGGAGCAAAAGGCTCAGGAAGGTCCATAGAGGGATATAATATGTTTGAGGAGCTATCAAAGCATAAAGCCCTGCTTACAGCAGCAGGAGGGCATGCCATGGCTGCCGGGCTATCGCTGCCTGAGGAGAACATACCACTGTTCAGAAATGACATAAATCAATACTGTCAGCTTACAGAGGAGGATTTGTGCTATAAGATAGATGTTGATGAGTGTATAAAGGGTGAGGATGTTTGCTTTGAACTGGTTGAGGATTTGGAAAAGCTAGAGCCCTTTGGAAAGGGTAATAGGGATGTGGTGCTCATGCTGAAGAATCTGTATATAGACCGAGTATTCTTAATGGGCAGAAATAAGGATTCCTTTAAGCTCATATGCAGGGATTCCACAAGTCTTGTACAGCTTGAGGCTGTGAAGTTTTTTGATATCGATTCCCTTAGAAGCCTTCTTTCTGAAGAGTTTGGAGCAGATATGGTGGACAGTATAATTTCAAATCCAAGGGAGGTTAACCTAAAGCTGGATATATTGTTCAGACCATCAGTTAATGAATGGAATGGAAGAAAGAGTATACAGCTTTCAATGATAGATTATAGGCTTTCTAAATAAAAAGCACTAGAAGGAGAATGGAATACATTCGTCTTCTAGTGCTTTTTTAACAATGTTACTTACTTATGTATGACAGGTTTGATTGTTTAGGCAGGCATATCCTACTGCTTAGAGTGTTCAGACAATACTATATAACAATACAATACTTATTACGAAGGTACAATTAGTGTTTCATATGATAGGGATATGTATGTTTTGTTTATCTTAAAAATAGAAATTTATAGAGTTCTACAAGGAAAAATATTACAAATTTAGCGTGTTATGATGTATAATGAAATTACTGTGTTGTGTAACATATATTGCAGGTTATGTGTTACCAAATTTGTGGATTGTATAATATTGGGGGAGAGAGAAATGGACTTTTTATATCCAGGTGAAAAGCTGAGAAAGGCTAGAGAACAGCTTGGCCTTAAGCAATCTGAGCTTGCAGGGCCAGGCATGTCAAGAAACTATATAAGCATGATAGAGGATGGAAAAAGACCACTTACTGAAAGGGCAGCAAATACTTTGGCAAATGCAATTAATTCTGCTGCAGTGGAAAGAAATATAGATTATCATATAGACAGTAAACATCTTATGGAGACACCTGCCCAGAGTGCCTATAAATACTGTATGGAACGTGTTGGAAGTATTAAGGTCATTAGCAGTATGGATGAGCTTTTATACTATGGAAATAAATACAATCTGCCAGAAGTGATATTAAAGTGTTATATAAAGCGAGGAAATCTGCATTTTAGAGCAAAGTGTTATATTGATGCGTTAAGTGATTATAATGAAGCCTTACAGCTGGTATACATGGGGAAGTCAAAGGATAGTATGGTGGATATATTGAATAAGGTAGGAGGATGCTATATACAGCTTTTAGATTATAATTCAGCTGTTATATACCTTACCAAGGCATGGAACTCCTGCTGTTTAAATGAGAATAACAGGCAGAGAAAATTAATTATATATAATATTTCATTATGCTATTGCAATATGGGGAAATATGATAAGGCTATTGAGACTTTAGAAAAGTATTATAATCCTGAGTATGGTTCTGATACTGATATTAATAAGGATAAGCTTCGCTGCAGCATGCTTCTTATAAAAGGAGGAGCTCTTTTAGAATGCGGAAGGCTTAAGGAAGCAGAAGAATTATATATAGGTCTGTTGGAGAGGGTGAAAGAGGATAATAAAAGTAAAGCCTACTGCCTTCATAATCTGGGTACTATAAACTATAAGCTAGGCAAATATAAAAAAGCGGAAATCATGTTTATTAAATCCATAGTATTAAGGAAAGTCCATGATAAGGCTAAGATTTCAACTACATTTATAGAGTTGGGGGAAATGTACAAACATATGGATATAAAAAACAAGGCAGTATACATGCTAGAGAAGGGAATAGAGTTTGCAAGACAGTATGAGGTATATAAGGATATGCTGAATGGATGTGAGTTGTTGGAAGAGATTTATGTACAAAATAAAAATTTGGATAAACTTGAGACAACGTATATAGAGCTTCTTAAGCTACTAGAGGGGAATAAAAAAATGCTGTATTATAGGAACCTGGTGCTAAGTAAGATGGGGCTGCTGTTTCTAGAAAGGAACCGGGTTGATAAGTGTATAGATTGTTTAAGGAAACAACAGGAAAGCTAATAAATAGAACGTTAATAGAATAACAATTTTTTTTATAGGCCGTTTATATGTACTATCGTAGAAAATAAAAAAATATGGAAACTTAATACATAATATGGTATTATATAGAAAATAAGAAAAAAGGAGGATAAAAAATGAGTGTTAGGATTTCTAGAGTAATCGCAAAATGCTTAGTTTGTATTATAGTACTTGCCACAGTAATTACACCACTAACAGATTGGCCACCCCCGATTATTGAAAGCATTGGACAGACGGATACGCTTTAAATTCCAATTATCTAAATTTCTTGGAATAAACCCAGGGTGTAGAAAAGAAGACATATTTATGTTTATTTGAAAATAAACTACTGGTATGTCTGAGTTTTGTGGCTGATGAATCTAGCGCGTAAACCAGCCATAGTCCGGAGATACATACAACAAAGAAAACTAACAGGTTGAATAAAAGTTTGGTTTTAAGTTTGAAGATCATAAAATCCACCTCCTTATAGTATTATGCACAAAATGCAAGTAATTATAAGGAGGTGGATTTTATTTTGATTTATTAGCTTAAGAACATATGCTCTACAAATATTTTGACACCTATAAATATAAGTATAAGTCCTCCCACAATGCCAGCCCTTTTACCAAGCATGGTACCAAAGCGTTTTGCAACTAGAACCGCCAGCATACAGCAGATGAATGTTACAGTGCTTATTATAGCAACTGATGCGAATATGTTTACCTCCAATACTGACAGGCTTATTCCTACTGCAAGTGCATCTATGCTGGTTGCAATAGCCTGTACTAATAAAAGCTTAAAGGAAAGCGAGAAAACAGAGCAGTCCTGCTTCCCTTCATCCTTTATAGATTCATAAAGCATCTTACCTCCTATAATTCCCAGGAGTATGAATGCAATCCAGTGATCACAGCTTTTAATGTAATAGGAGAAGGAGGTGGCTGCATAGTAGCCTATAAGAGGCATTATTCCCTGAAATATTCCAAAGGACAGGGCCATGGACAACGCATGCTTTAGCTTCACCTTTCTTATACAAAGGGTGTTGGATATGGACACTGCTGCAGCATCTGCAGACAATCCAATAGCAAGTAAAATGATTTCCGTTAAAGACATTTTAGCACATCCTTTTTTATAATATGGGGCATAAAAAAGACTTTTAGTATAATTTCTTATACTAAAAGTCTTGTTACCCTAGGTAAAGGGCTGCAGAGCCAGGTGACCTGCACCATTGTGTTGACTTCTGCATATACAACTACTCCCTTTTAATGTGTTTATATTACCATAAGAAGGATACTAAGTCAAATATTCTGCAAGTATATAGTTAAATTATAAATATAAAAAAAGTCTTGTATATTCTTATAAAAAGAGTTATTATAAAAAGCAAATATACATGTATTATGGGATACGTGTATACAATATGTCAAGAAGCAGGTGAAAATGTGAGTAACATAGCATTTAATTCCAAAACCAACCTTATTGAGCAGTCAGTGTATAAGTATTCTCTTCAGGATGTTGACAAGCCCAATCTTTACAGAGAGCTGTTTCCATATTCAGAGGTTCCAAGGATATCCTTTAACCACAGAATAGTGCCTATGAATGTACCGGATGATATATGGATTACTGATACAACCTTTAGGGATGGCCAGCAGTCAAGAGAACCCTATACCACAGAGCAGATGACTTATATATATGAAAAGCTGCATGAGATGGATAACGGTGCAGGGCTTATAAGGCAAACGGAGTTTTTCCTTTATTCCAAGCAGGACAGAGATGCGGCTATGAAGTGCCTGGAAAAGGGTTATGAGTTCCCACAGGTAACCTCATGGATAAGGGCTAAGAAAGAAGACTTTAAGCTGGTAAAGGAACTGGGAATAAAGGAAACAGGAATACTGGTTTCCTGCTCTGACTACCATATTTTCAAAAAGCTTAATATGAAAAGGAGCCAGGCAATGGCCCAGTACCTTGGGGTAGTAGAAGAAGCTCTGGATAATGGTATTATCCCAAGGTGTCATCTGGAGGATTTAACCAGGGCAGACTATTATGGCTTTGTGTTACCCTTCGTAACGGAACTGATGAAAATGTCCAAGCAGTCTGGTATTCCTATAAAGATTAGGGCCTGCGACACAATGGGACTGGGGGTTTCAATACCAGGAGTTGCACTCCCTAGAAGTGTGCCAGGAATAATGTATGGCCTTACTCATTATGCCGATGTGCCATCCAGGTGCATAGAGTGGCATGGCCATAATGATTTCTATAGGGCTGTTTCTAACTCAACAGCAGCCTGGCTTTATGGAGCCTCAGCAGTAAATACTTCGCTGTTTGGTATAGGAGAGAGGACCGGTAACTGCCCTCTCGAGGCCATGATTATTGAATACATGCAGCTAAGAGGAGAGGACAAGGGAATGAATCTCCAGGTGCTTACTGAAATTGCAGAGTATTTTGAAAGGGAGATAGGCTATAAGGTGCCTCCTATGACTCCTTTTGTGGGCAAATCCTTTAATCTGACAAAGGCAGGTATACATGCAGATGGTATACTTAAGGATGAGGAGATTTACAACAACTTTGATACGGAAAAGATACTTAACAGGCCTATAGCAGTGGCAGTGGATTCTCATTCTGGTGTAGCAGGAATCGCTGCCTGGATAAACCTTCATTATGGGCTTAGGGATGTATATAGGGTGTCTAAGAAGGACAGTGCTGTACTTAGAATTAAGGACTGGGTTGATAGGCAGTATGAAGGGAATAGGACAACAATAATGTCTGATGATGAAATGGAGAAGGCAGTAGAGAAATATATGCCATATCTAAAGCATAATGTTGACTAATACTTAGTGTGAAAATGTAGGAGGCAAACCTATGCGTTAAAAAGTCTTTAGGTTTTGCCTCCCTTTTTTTAGGTTATGTTGGGATCTATTTCGTTCTTCTTTTGTGACGGCAGAAGCTTAAGCTGGTGTACTGCCGGTCCCTCAACTATTTTTCCATCATATGAGAATCTTGATCCATGGCATGGGCAATCCCAGGTTTTTTCAGCTGCATTCCAGTTAAGCTCACAGCCAAGGTGAGTGCAGGTAGTATCTACTACATGCAGAATGCCTTTCTCATCTCTGTACGCCCCTGCTCTTTTCCCCTCTACATCTATTATCCTGGCCTCTCCTGGGAGAATTTCAGGAGACTTATCAGCAGATTCAAGCTTACCCTTTACCAGGTTCTTTGCAACGTCAAGATTTTCCTGAATGAACGTGGCTGAGGAAGCTGCAGGGGTGAACCTTTGAGGGTTATACGCATCCTCCCATGGACTTTTACCTTTGATTATAAGGTCACGTATTATCATGGCAGAGGCGGTTCCGTTGGTAAAGCCCCATTTATGAAAGCCTGATGCCATGAAAATATTTGGAGTGGAGGAGGTAAGGTGACCTGCATAGGGCAGGCTGTCAGGAGTATCATAGTCCTGAGTGGACCAATGGTAGAGTACTTGTTTTACTGTAAAGTGGTCCTCGGCATACTTAAGAAGCTTTTGGTAATGCTCCCTTGTATCCTTACCCTGGCCAGTCTGATGGCTTTCACCTCCGAACAGTATTGCATCTCCCCCCTCGAGGAGCTGATGTCTTATGGAAAGCCCCGGGGTTTCAGCTGTAATATACATGCCTCCGGGATACGGCTCATCAAGGGCTACAGCTACCACATATGATCTCATGGGATAGAGTCTGGTAAAATACATTCCTCCCTTGTCACAGCAGGGAAAGTGTGATGCCAGAAAAACATATTTGGCAGTTATACGTTTATTTTCTGCCGTTATGAGCACTGTTTTAGCACCATCCTGATTCAAGTCCATTATTCTGGTGTTCTCAAATATCTGGCATCCATCCTCTGAAAGTTTCTCTGCAAGGGAAAGAAGGTATTTCCTAGGGTGAAACTGGTACTGGTTAGAAAAACGTTCTGCACATAGAACCTTAAGAGGAAGGGGAATTTCGGTTAAATATTCTGCATCAATTCCCAGGCTGTTAGCAGCAGATACCTCCTTATCCAGCTGGGAGACATATTTCTGCTTACATGAGTATATGTATGCATCCTGAGATTCCAGACTGCAGTCTATGTTGTTCTCCTTTATAGTTTTTCTTATAAACTCCATGGCACTTTTATTTGCATCTACATACTGCTGTGCCCGCTCCCTTCCAAGGGTGGTTATGAGCTTGTCATATATAATTCCATGCTGCACGGTTATCTTGGCAGTGCTGTGGGAAGTGGTTCCCATGGCAATTGTGCTCCCGTCTACTACTGTTATCTTTAGTCCTTCGGTCTTTAGCAGAAGAGCACATGTGATTCCTACCAATCCTCCTCCTACTATTGCCACATCTGTTTCAATATCCTCTGTAAGCTGTGGGTAGCTGGTAGAGGGGGTGGTTTCACACCATAGAGACAAGGGTGTAAGATTTATAAAATCTGAAAGCTTGGTAGCCATAAAGCGCCTCCCTTATTGAATATACTTTTCTTTAGGTTGCTACAAAAGTGAGATAAGTATGTATTGATCACATTAGCAGCACTAGTATAATTTAGTAAGGTAGATTAATAATAGTATTAATTATGATTTTAAAAGGATGAGGATAGTGAACAAAAGAAGCAGGACAATGAAGTGTATAAGAAAAACAGCCATATTTTCCATAATGTTACTTTGTGAAATTTGTATATGTGGAAATTTGGGGGCCTTGGCAACATCAGGCGATATAACAGCTTCTACGGAATGTATAATGGAATATAGTAATACTGTTGCCATTGCAGTGTATTATCCCATATTTGGGAGAGGTGAGATAGACAGGATTGTAAAGGCAAGGATAAATACTCTTGTTGAGGATTTTAAGGAGGAATATGAAAAAAATACCTACAAGGATTCAAAGTGTGAAGCTAATCCATATAAGGCTGAGCTTAACATAGACTATAGGACAGAAACACTGGAGGATGGTGCCTACAGAGTGAGGCTTTCCATATGCATTATGGATTATATGAAGGGAATAAACAAGCAGCATACTGAAAGCATGACATTCGATTTGCAGAAGGAAAAGCTGGAGGAGTATGCCAGTGCTGGTTGGGATGGAGAGCTGTCTAAGGTGGAAGAATGGGAGAATTCTGACCTGCCAAATGTGAAGGTGAGAAAAATAGACCCAGATAAGCCCATGATAGCATTGACCTTTGATGATGGACCCCACAGGCTGTATACAGTACAGATACTTAACAGCTTGAATAAGTACGATTCAGCAGCAACCTTCTTTGTGGTTGGAAACAGGGTGTCTGAAAGCAGGGATATTTTAAAAAGAATGGTTTCAGAGGGAAGCGAGATAGGAAACCATACATGGAACCATAAACAGCTTACTACTCTTAAGGATTATGAGGTGGAAGAACAGATTGCCATGACCCAGAAGGCTGTGTACAATGCAACGGGTTTATATCCACAGGTTATGAGGCCCACTTATGGCTCCATAGACATCAACCTTCAGGACAGTCTTAATCTGCCTGTTATACTATGGTCAGTGGATCCTCTGGATTGGAAAACCCAAGATTCCAATAAAATTGCTAAAAACATACTTGACACTATAACCAGTGGAGACATAGTACTCATGCATGATATATTTCCGTCAACTGCTGCTGCTGCAGAAATCGTTATAAGAGAACTTAACAGAAGAGGCTTCCAGCTGGTAACTGTAAACGAGCTTTTATCATTTAAGGAGAATGCACTGCAGGCAGGAAAGATATACAGACGAAAATAGAGGTTTTTGTATGAGGAATAGTATTAAATTATTTTTACATCACCATATGGCTCTTCGTTGCATAATTTTGTAGTATAGGACATTATTTTATATTTACATTGAGGTGAGCCATATGTGGAGAAGGTGTATTTTCTGGGGCTGCATACTATTACTTGTTATTGCCTGCTTCCTTTTGTTCAACATAAGTGCTATAGCGGGGCTGCTTGCAGGTTTAATTGCCATACTGTCAAAGCTATTGCTTTATATAATAATTATTATATTTGGTTGTTTTTTAATCGTGAGATTTGTAAATTGGATTATTTTGTGTATAAAAAAATGAAAAAAACAATATCAATTGTCTCCTTCTGTTCTTGGTGGTATAATGATGTCAAAAACCAAAAGGGGAATAGGTATGAGGATTATAATTATTGGCGCTGGCAAGTCAGGATATGCCATAGCCGAAAGCCTTCAAAAGGATAAATACGATATTGCTGTAATAGATTCTAACCAGCATGCGTTGGACAAAATAGAGGACAAGCTTGATGTGCTCTGTATAAAGGGAAATGGTGTAAGTGCTAATATTCAGCTACAGGCAGGGGTTCACAACTCAAGGCTGTTTATAGCAGTAACCGAAAGTGATGAGATAAATATGCTGTGCTGCCTTATGGCAAAGAGACTGGGAGCTCAGCAAACTGCTGCCAGAATAAGGGATCCCAAGTATGCTAATGAACTGTTGCTGCTAAAGGATGATATCGGGGTTGATTTTGTAATCAACCCCGAATATATGGCAGCAGAGGAAGTTACAAGGTCACTTACATTCTCCACTGCCCTTAATGTTGAAAGCTTTGCAAAGGGTAGAGTGAAGATGGTAGGACTTAAGGTGACTGAGGATAATCCTTATCTTGGAAAGAAGCTCAAAACTATTGATTTACAGAAGAGCTCCTCTCTCTTGCTGGGAGTTGCATTAAGGGGGGGACAGGTAATAGTACCAGGCGGAGAATATGAGATGATGCTGGATGACATCATATACGTGCTTGGGTCTCCTGAGTCTATATACAGCTTCTGTGGAAGGATAAATAAAACTCCTCAGAAAATAAAAAACGTAATGGTTCTTGGAGGAGGAAAGATAACCTATTATCTTCTTAGGCTCTTAACCAGTATGGGAATGAGGGTCAAGGTAATAGAGATGGATGCAAATAAATGCCAGGAGATGGCTGAAATATTCCCCAAGGCTCTTATTATACATGGTGATGGCACGGATCAGGAAATACTCAGGTCAGAGAATATAGAAAGTATGGAGGGCTTTGTGGCAGTAACCGGAATGGATGAGGAGAACATACTGGCTTCTATGCTTGCAAAGGAGCACGGGGTTGAGAAGGTTATTGCTAAGGTAACAAGGCCTGGGTACTCCAAGCTGGCTATGAGCATTGGGGTTGAAAATGTAATAACACCACAGAAGCTGATTGCCAGCCAGATAAAGAAATGTATAAAGGGAAGCAGCATAGAAGCTCTTCATGGAATAATAGAGGGACAGGCTGAGATACTGGAGTTTAAGGCAAAGGAGAACAGCAGGCTTGTTGGAAGGCCCATTAGAAAACTAAAGCTGGGAGAAGGAACAGTTATTGCGACAATTGTGCGTAAAAATGAGGTAGTAATTCCTCATGGTGATGATGTTATAAAGCCTGGTGACAGGGTGATCATAATTACTGAAAATGATACCAATCTGGAACTTGAATGATAACAAATGGATAGGAGTAAATTATGAACAAAAGAGTTATAGCAAAGAGCCTTGGAATATTGCTTTTATGTGAAGCAGGGCTCATGGTGCTTCCAATGCTGGTGTCACTGTATTATGGGGAAGCAGAGTACAGAGCGTTTCTATATACTATTATTATACTTTTAGCATTTGGTATTTGTGGATACATGATAAAGCCAGGGAGTAAGACAATTTATGCCAGGGATGGTTTTGCAATCGTGGCTTTTGGGTGGATACTTATTTCCATTTTTGGAGGACTTCCATTTATGTTTAGTGGAATTATGACGAATCCTGCCGATGCGTTTTTTGAGGCATCATCAGGGTTTACCACTACCGGGGCTACAATACTTTCTAGTGTAGAAGGTCTTCCAAATGGGGTGATGTTCTGGAGAAGCTTTACCCACTGGGTAGGAGGCATGGGCGTGCTGGTATTTACTATGGCTTTTCTGCCGCTTATGGGCACTGGAACAATGCACATAATGAAGGCTGAAAGCCCGGGTCCCAATCCGGGGAAGCTTGTTCCCAAACTGGCACATACTGCCAAGCTGCTTTATATAATATATATTATAATAACTGTAGCAGAGATAATATTGCTTAAGGTGGGAGGCATGAGCTTTCTTGATGCGTCTATACACACCTTTGGAACTGTGGGCACTGGAGGCTTCTCCAACAAAAATATTAGCGTAGGCGCATACAACAGTGTTTATATAGAAGCTGTAATAACTATATTTATGATAGTCTGTGGAGTTAACTTTGGATTGTACTATGCTGCATTAAAAGGCGGCATAAAGAATATACTCAAGGATGAGGAGTTCAAGGTTTATTTTGGAATAATAGCCGCCTCTATTGTACTTATTACAATAAACCTGACTGGAACAGTATACAGCTCTATAGGGCAGTCATTTAGGTATTCATCCTTTCAGGTAGGATCTATAATTACAACCACAGGATATGCAACAACGGATTTCAATACCTGGCCAACCTTTAGCAAGATGATACTTGTAGTGCTTATGTTTACAGGAGCCTGTGCTGGGTCAACTGCAGGAGGAATGAAAAGCATAAGACTGTTGGTTCAGGCAAAGATGGCAAAAAAAAGCATCCTGAAAATAGTCCATCCAAATTCTGTTTATGTGGTTAGGATAAATGGCAAGGCTGTGGATAAGGAAACCCTTAAGGAGGTACCAGTATTCCTGTTTCTATACATGTTTATAACAGTCGCTGCAATATTGGTGCTGTCACTAGAAGGAAAAGATTTTACAACTACCATAACTTCTGTTGCTGCAACCATGGGAAATATTGGACCAGGACTTGGAGAGGTAGGTCCTATGGGTAACTTTGGAGGCTTTAATAACATTAGTAAGCTTGTTATGTCGTTTTGCATGCTGCTTGGAAGAATTGAAATATATCCTATTTTGATTACAATGATGCCTTCCTCATGGAGAAGGTAAATGATGCACTTTATTAGTGTATAACAATATTTATAAAAACATATTAAACTGTTTATATTTTATTAATATGCTAATATGGAGTTTATTGGTATAATGTTAGTAATTCCAAAGACAAAATGAAAATATACTAACACAAAAGGGGGAAATGCATTATGAAAAACACTCCTGAAATAAAGGGGACCCTTAGAAGACACAGAATAGAACTCCCTAAGACTATTTATGAGGCAAGCGGCATACTTATATTTGGTAAACGTATAAAATCTATATTATTTTCAACTGACGTGGCTGTTATAAGGAATACAAATGCAGATGCAGTTATGGCAGTTTACCCATTTACTCCACAGCCTGTAATTACCCATGCTATAATGTCGGCAGCAGATGTTCCGGTATTCTGCGGCGTTGGTGGAGGGATAACCACAGGAAAGAGGGTTACCCTTCTGGCCCAGGACGCAGAGTTCCAGGGGGCAATGGGGGTAGTGGTGAATGCACCAACTCCTAACGAAACCATACGTTATATGAAGGACACTATAGATATACCTATTGTGGTAACAGTAGTATCTGAGAAGGAGGACTTTAAGTCAAGGGTTGAAGCTGGAGCATCTATATTCAACGTATCTGGAGCTGAAAAAACGGCGGAAATTATTAAAAGGATAAAAAGCCAGTTCCCTGACATGCCTGTTATAGCAACAGGAGGACCTACTGAGGAGACTATATCAGAAACGATTAAGGCTGGAGCTAACGCTGTAACCTACACGCCGCCAACTCCAGCGCAGATATTTAAGGGAATTATGACTAAGTATAGAGAAACATACTAGAAGAGGTAATATGTAATATTGTAGGGGACGGACTCAGCGCCGTCCCTTGAGTATGATAGAAAATCCTGGATTAGCAATAAGTCCAGGCTTTTCTGATATTAAAGCTATAATAGTTTTCCTTTATTGTAGGGGCAATCTCCTAAATAGAGCTTCCTCTTTGTACCTGCCTTGGATTATTTATAGGCTATTATAATATTCCTTCAGCCTAAGGGCATCCACCTCAAGTATAGGACTTTCACAAATGATGCAGCCCTTTACTCCATAATCCTTAAAGGCTTTAAGGCATTCCATGTAGTTGAAGTCGCTTTCTTCAAAGGGAAGGTGGTTCTTCTCCCCCTTAGGGCCGTAGTTGATTCCTGACATGTGTACATGCATATCTTCAATGCCGGCTCTTCCAAGAGCCTTTTCTATTTTCTCAAGGATTGAAACAAAGTCGTCATAGGTTTTTAATGTGCCATTGCCCCTTGCATGGACATGGGAAAAGTCTATGCAAGGCTTGCAGGTTGGAATTTGACTGCAGAGGGTAAGTATTTCATCCACAGAACCAAACTGGGTGGGCTTGCCTGTGGTTTCAAGCCTGTAGTCAACTCCTATATCCGGAAGGCTCTCCAGGTTTTCTTTTATGGTTTTAAAGGTCTCTTCCTGGCTATCCTTAAGATAGAAGCCCGGGTGGAATACAAGGCTTTTTCCATCAACAGATTTAAGGGCACTTGCTCCCTTTACTATCCTTTCCTTAGATTGGTCCTGCTTTTCCGGCTCATCGGCATTAAGATTAACAAAATATGAGCCATGTGCTGAAAGGTAGAAATTGTGTGAAAGCTTTTCATTTAGTATTTCATCCCTATTCTTGGAGGTTACATTTACGTTTCTTACAAAGGGGAGTTCCATGGCATCCAAGCCTATGGAGCTTAGGTGTTCAATGCCTGATCTGTATGTAAATTTTTGAGAACCGTCCCCCAGGGGAAGACCTGATATTCCAAAAAGCAGCTTATCCAATTATAAGCACCTCCCTTGTTGCTATGAGTATATTATACCAACTGCTCATGCTCTTATGCTTTCTTCTAAAGCCTTAGCCAGCTGGTCCGGGCAGGAAGTACCCTTGCCGTTGCAGTTTATGCCCTTGAGCCTGTGTATTACTTCATGTACATCCATACCCTCTACCAGAGCACTGATGCCCTGAAGGTTCCCATTACAGCCGGACACGAAATTAACATCCCTTAACCTGCCATCCTTTATATCAAAGTTTATTTCTTTACAACATACTCCATGTGTTTTATAAGTCATCATATACAAACATCCTTTCCTTAGCTTCACTTAAAAAGTATATATGAATACGAATAACAGTTCAAGAAATTGTGTACATATTGATGTTAAAAGGAGTTGAAACTTTAAATATGGCATAGTATTTTTAGTATTTAGAAGTTTGTCCATATATGGTATACTAAATAGGAAATGGACAGGAGGTGGTGCAATGGAAAGAATAAAGAGAGTTACTGTCATTACTTTCCTAGCGTTGTTTTTATCAGCAGCTGTTATTTTTGCTCTGCTTTTTTTTGAAAGCGGTAAAACTGAGGATGTTTACAAGAGAGCTGTTAATGCAATAGAGAATAAGGAGTGGGAGGAAGCCTACGACCTTATAAAACAGGTTCCCCACTATAAGTCGTCACAGGAAATTGAAAAATATGTTTATCCAATAATGGCTTATTATAAGGAGTATGATACATCTCAGGATAAGCTGAATGGAATGGAAGTTGTGAGTACACATATTGATTCTATACTTGAGGAAATTCAAAATGATGAATATAAAAAAAATCTATCTGAGCTTAAGGAGACAATCGCCTTCCAGAAGGAAAAAATGAATGTGCTTGCACAATATGATCAGGAAACTAAGCTTCTTGAGGGTAGTATAGAGCTTATAAAAAGCGGAAAGCTGGCTGAGGCTGAAACACAGCTTGCATCTGTAAATTCCATACGCTTCATCCTTGAAAAGAAGCAGCTTAGTGCGTATGTGAAGCTTCTGCATGCAGCTGCTGTTGGAGATAAAAAATCCATTGAGGAGGCTGCAGCTTTGCTGAACCCGGCTTATACGGGAAGTCTTAGTCAGGATATAAGGACTGTAGTGGTGCAGCATATGGATGAGGACAGATGGAATAAGCTTTATCAGGAAGCAGCTGCAAAGGCTGCTAAGGAGGAGGCAGAAAATACAAAGGGAGAGGGTAATGCTTTACAAAAGGTAAGCACCATTGCCTCTATTGGAGATGGCAGGTCTTCTGTGATAAAGACCATGGGAAACCCTGTGAGCATCCAGACAATAGATAGCAGCTTTGGAAAATGTGAGAAGCTGGTTTATGCCGGAGATGTGATAGTATATATAGAGGATGGAGAAGTAACAGCAGTAAAAGGATAAATATAAAGCAGGCCTAGTTACAGGCCTGCTTTTTTAAGATGAATGATTATTTTAAAAGCTTCGACTTAAGCTGCTTGAGAAACTTCTTTTTTTCCTGAAGGTCATCTGGATCGGCATATTCCCATGCGGCAAGTAAATCTCCTGATTCTATTATATCCAGAGCACTTTCCCTTATGGCTTCCACCACATCATCCTCCTTAAGCTGGAGTATTGCAAGGGCTAGTATAACTACAGGATTTTCATCAGGATCATTGAGGGCATCCTCAAAATCCTCCATTACCCTTTCTGTAACCTCATCCATGGACATTCCGCTATCTACATAGTCTTCAAAGGTTGCTTTTACATCAAATGCAATATCGTCGTCAAATATTTCAAATCCCCAGGTTCCCATCATGAATCCTTTCTTCCTTTTAGAAATTGTTCCTTAGAACTTTTATATATATTATTGCCAATATTTCTAAATTATACATATATAAATGCTTTTTTATGATTTTATTAATCCAGGTATAAGGTTATAAGCTGCCTGATATTATTTTGCTGTTTTTTTTACGGATACATACTTATTCCCTTCAATATAGAATCGCCAGGGATAGTGCGCTGCCTCCTGTGCATAGGATATGTTTATGCGTGGAGAGGAGGTAATGGTGAATTTCTCAGGAAGAGCAGGCTCTTCTATATATATCTCAGGTCCCATAAGTGAGGCTCCATTTAAGGAAAGGTCTATGTCCATAGCACTACATAGCCTTCCAGGGCCGCTGGTAAGCCCTTTGAGCCTAGATGCAGAAAGGCTGCTTAAGGGGACCTTATATCTGTTTAGGCTCATGTATTCCAGCCCTTCAATAGGCTCTGCTGCCCTGATAAGAATTCCATGGGGAACGTTCTCTGGTGAGGTGATGACGTTGGCGCAATAATACATACCATATATCATGTACACATAGGCATGGCCCGGAGGACCGAACATGACCTGATTACGCTTTGTTTTCCTGTTCCCATAGGAATGGGCCGCCTTATCTTCAGGACCCATATAAGCTTCTACCTCCACTATCCTGGCAGAAAGCCTTTTGTCATCCTGTACCCGGGTAAGTATCTTTCCCAGCAGCTGTGGAGCTACTTCAAGTGAGGTGCGGTTATAGAAGTCATAGCTTAAAATCATTATGTAAGCACCACCTTTTAAATGTCTTTTCAGAAATATGGCTCATAACTTATATTCTACCATCTTTAGAAATAAAAATTAATATATATAGTTGTTAAGTAATATTTAATATATATGCACAGCTTCTCCTATTAGGGTTTAATGGTAATGTGCTTTATGATATTATTAATACAGGTATTATGGTATAAAAAGGGAGGATTATTATGGATTTTACAAGGTTTATCTTTTATAGGATTCCTGTAATACATTTTGGAAATGGAAGTGTAAATAAGCTTCCAGGATTAATAGAAGAACATGGGGGAAGTGTCCTGCTTATAGCCTCAAGCTCCTTTCATGGTTCGCAGACCTGCAGGAAGCTTTTAGATACCTTAAAGGAAAGAAACATTAATTTTTATATTGAGCTTTCCTCTGGAGAACCCTCCCCGGAAATAGTGGACAGGATAGTAAAAAAATATATACACATGTCCATAGCTGTGGTCGCAGGAATCGGAGGGGGCAGCGTTGTGGACACAGGAAAGGCAGTTTCAGCAATGCTTCCTTCAGGAGAAGCTGTGGAGTATTATCTGGAGGGGGTTGGACATAAAAGTCATAATGGAAAGAAGGTTTTTTACATAGCTGTGCCCACCACATCGGGAACAGGGGCTGAGGCTACCAAGAATGCAGTAATAAGCAGGGTGGGAGAGGGAGGCTTTAAGAAATCCTTGAGGCATGACAGTTTTATACCGGATGTTGCAATAGTAGATCCTTTGCTTACTCTCACCTGTCCAAGGACTTCCACTGCAGCCTGTGGACTGGATGCCCTTACCCAGCTTATAGAGGCATATACCTCGGTTAAGGCTTCGCCTATGACGGATGCATTGTGCATAAGTGGAATTAAGGCAGTGGGAAAAGGCTTTGAGGAGTCATATAGAAATGGAAGCAACACTCAGGCCAGGGAGCGTATGGCATATGGGGCACTTATGTCAGGAATAGTTCTTGCCAATGCTGGACTTGGCATTGTTCATGGTTTGGCATCCCCCATAGGAGGGCTGTTTCCAATACCTCATGGGGAAGTATGTGGAACGCTGTTATATGAAGCTACCTGCGCTAACATAGATAATATGCTTTTAAATACTGATAAGTACGGAGAAGGGCTTAGAAAATACTCACACATAGGAGAACTGCTCACAGACAGGAAAGAGTCAGATCCTTTAAAAGGAATCACATGGCTTAAAGAGGTGCTTTTAAGGTGGACTGAAATGACGAACATGCCAAGGCTATGGGAATATGGGGTTAGGGAGTGCCATATAGATGAGATAGTAAATGGAGCGGGCAACAAGAACAATCCAATAGAATTGGACAGGAAAGCCATAGAGGGTATAATCAGAAGAAGACTATAGCCTATTGTATATAGGGGGGATTTATATGGGAGATGTATTAATAATTCTTGGAGGAATAATAATTATATTTTGTACTATAAGGTTAAATAAAAAATATAAAAAGTAAGGGGCATAGACCATGGAGAAGATTGCATTATTAAAATGTACTGAATATGATGTTGAAGCCATAGAGAAAACCCTAAGGAGTGGGTTTCAGCTTCTAGGAGGCGAGGAGTACTTAAGAAGGCTTATACCGGCAAACAGCAGAGTACTGCTTAAACCAAACCTTCTATGTGCTCAGGAGCCAGGGGCTCCTGTCATAACTCACTATGCGGTATTTGAGGCAGTAATAAGAATTGTAAAGGATTATTGCGGGAGCCTTTGTTTCGGGGACTCTCCGGGAGCTGATGATTCGAAACATGCCGCAAGGAAAACAGGTCTTCTTCAGGTGGCAGAAAGGTATGGGGTGGAATTCTGTGATTTTAAGGAAACGGTAGAGGTAAGCCTTGAGAATGCACTTCTGTGCAGAAGCTGGACTGTGGCTAAGGCACCTTATGAAGCAGACGTAGTTATAACACTGCCCAAGCTGAAAACCCATGCAATGGCTTATTATACAGGAGCTGTTAAAAATCAGTTTGGGTGTGTGCCTGGGACAAGAAAAGCACAATGGCATACAAGAATGCCTGATTCCCACGACTTCTCCAGAATGATTTTGGACTTGAACAGCCTGGTTGGAACCAGCTTTGCCATACTAGATGGTATTGTAGCCATGGAGGGTAACGGTCCTAAGAATGGTACCCCCAGGCAGCTAAACACAATAATCATGGGAGACAGCATGTCAGCTGTGGATTCGACTGCAGTAAGGCTCATAGGCTATAAGGACCCCAGGGAGGTGCCAATGCTTAAGGAGGCCTATGATGTAAAATGGGGTGCAGTAATGCCGGAGGATATAGAAATACTGGGGGAGAAGCTTGAGAATATGGCTGTAGATGACTTTAAGCTTATAAGAGGGAAAACAGACTTTAACTTCCTTGGACCTGGAGTTACAGCAGCCATGAGAAGAGCCATTGCCCCAAATCCTAAGCTTATACCAGATAAGTGCATTGGCTGCAGAAAATGTCATAATGTCTGCCCACAGAGCCCTAAGGCCATAACCATGAAGAGGGTAGATGGAAAGAGCATTCCAGTATGGAACATGAAGCAGTGCATAAGATGCTTCTGCTGCCAGGAGCTTTGCCCTGAGGGAGCCATTAAGATAAAATATCCTACATTGGCAAGGCTGATGGGAATGAAATAGAAATATTTTAGATTGGTACTATTTTTTATAATACCAGTCTTTTTTTGTTGAAAAATGCTTCTACAGATGGTATAATACTCTGAATTTAAAGTATTAACAAGATACAGCGATAAATCATGGAGGCATTATGGAATATAGAAAGGAATATCTAAAGGGAGTAAAAAGGGTTGTAGTTAAGGTAGGTACTTCCACTCTGGCATATCCAAATGGAAGAATGAACCTTGAGCATATGGATATGCTGGTAAAACAGCTATCTGATTTGAATAACAGAGGGTTAGAAGTGCTTCTTGTAACATCAGGTGCAATAGGAGCAGGCTTGGGAAAAATGAACAAGGACAAAAGGCCAGGTACTATACCTGAAAAGCAGGCCGCAGCTGCTGTCGGCCAGGGGCTTCTTATGCATATATACGAAAAGCTGTTTTCAGAGTATGGCATTACTGTGGCCCAGATATTGCTGACTAAGGAAGATATGTCAGATAGAAGGAGATTTCTAAATGCAAGGAACGTGCTGTTTCAGCTGCTAAAAGAGGGAGTTATTCCTATAATAAATGAAAATGACACCATTGCTGTAGATGAGATTAAATTTGGAGACAATGATACTCTGTCGGCCATTGTGGCGGGAACAGTGGAGGCAGATTTGCTGATACTGCTGTCGGACATAGACAGCCTCTATGATTCAAACCCCAGGGAAAATCCATTAGCAAGGCCTATAGTCTATGTGGAGGAGATAACAGCAGAGATAGAAGGCATGGCCGGAGGAGCAGGCTCCAGCCTTGGTACAGGCGGAATGGCCACAAAAATTAAGGCGGCAAAAATTGCTACAGCTTCAGGAACAGCCATGGTAATAGCCAGTGGAGATGAGGAAAACATTGTCTCGGAGATACTTAAGGGTAAGATGAAGGGTACATGGTTTAAACCTATGAGCCATCCTCTGCAGGCCAGGAAGCGCTGGATTGCCTTTGGGCAGAAGATAAAGGGCAGGATTACAATAGATGAGGGTGCAGAAAAGGCACTGGTTGAGGGAAGAAAAAGTCTGCTCCCGGGGGGAGTTGTTTCCATAGAGGGAAGCTTCCAAAAGGGAGATGAGGTACTGGTATTAAATTCAGCTGGACAGGAAATAGCCAGAGGGCTTGTTAACTATAGCTCAAGGGAGACGAAGAAAATAAAAGGGCTGAAGTCCGGAGATATTGAAAAGATACTGGGCTACAGGGATTATGATGAGCTTATACATAGGGATAATATGGTTATATTTAGATAGGGGGAATGAACATGACACCAGAAGCTGTAGTATTGGACATATGCAAAAGAGCTAAGGACGTCGAAAGGCAGGTATCGGCCTTAGGTGAATTAGAAAAGAACAATGCAATAATAAATATAAGTAAAAACCTTGTGGATAGGATGGATGATATACTGAAGGCTAACCAGCTGGATTTACTGGAAGGAAGGAGCAGGGGACTGTCTCAGGCAATGCTTGATAGGCTGATGCTTAATGAAAAAAGAATAAGGGATATGGCCTATGGTGCAGAACAGGTAGCGTTGCTTCCCGACCCGGTAGGTGAAACCATAAGGATGTGGAGGAGACCTAATGGCCTTGAAATAGGGCAAAGAAGGGTGCCTATTGGAGTTGTAGGGATAATATACGAAGCAAGGCCTAATGTTACATTAGATGCAGCAGTGCTTTGCCTTAAGACAGGAAACACGGTAATCCTAAAGGGAGGCTCAGAGGCCATCCACTCCAACTGTGCAATAACCGATATAATGCGCGAGGCGCTAGAGAAGTCTGGGATTCCTGAGGATGGTATACAGCTTGTGAGGGAAACCAGCAGGGAGGCTGTAGATGCCATGATGAGGATGGAGGACTACATAGATGTGCTTATACCAAGAGGAGGACAGGGTCTTATAAAGAAGGTGGTTAGAGAGTCTATAGTGCCTGTAATACAGACAGGTGCCGGAAACTGCCACATATTTGTGGATGAGACTGCTGATTTAAAAATGGCAGAGGATATAGTGATCAACGCAAAAACCCAGAGGCCTGCAGTATGCAATGCCATGGAAACTCTTCTGGTACATGCATCTGTGGCAGAAGCCTTCCTTCCTTTCATGTGCCAGAGACTTAAGGAGCTTGGTGTTGAAATCAGAGGTTGTCAGAGGACAAAAGGAATTGTTCCATGGGTTAACAATGCCAGTGAGCAGGATTGGGGAACAGAATACGATGATTTAATACTTGCAGTGAAGATAGTAGATTCAGTTGATGAAGCCATAGACCATATTGCAAAATACAGCACCGGGCATTCTGAAAGCATAATAACAAGTAATTACGAAAACTCAAGAAAATTCCAGGATCAGGTGGATTCAGCAGCAGTATATGTAAATGCCTCCACAAGGTTTACGGACGGCTTTGAATTCGGTTTTGGAGCAGAAATAGGCATAAGCACCCAGAAGCTTCATGCCAGAGGGCCTATGGGACTTCAGGAGCTGACCACTACTAAGTATGTGATATCTGGAAATGGACAGATAAGAGAATAGAATTAAAATAAGCGCTGCTGCGAAACAGTATATTCCCATTACTAGATTGCTTGGATATACTTTTCCGACAGCGCCTCCTCATTTCCATCAACTCATTGTACCATTTCACGTCGCACTTTTCTTCCTATTCTTTAAAATAACCACCCACAAAATCAAATATGTCATACATAAAACAAAATAGAAAAATTCATAAAATGTCTTGGCTCGGTGTAAGGGAGACTGTGGCGAAACAGTAAGACAAGCAAATAACTACAGGAAGGATGCTGAAAATCAGCACCGTATTGACAGGTTTGATTATGATAACCGCAGCCGATGAGGCAATATAAAGCAGAATCATAGCGTCTAATCTAAGGGTGACCACTGTACAGACTTTATACTCAATCTATATTTTTCAATTATTTACTAAACAGCAATCCAAGACCATTTATTTAGCTAGTAGCACAGATAGGTATACATTATCGTAAAGGCACTGGATAATCGTAATTTGTATCATGTTATCCTTCCTTATGGGGTTATTCCAAAAAAATTGCCATAAAATATATTTTGTGGTAATTTATATAATATTACATCCACATGTATCTGAAATAATCATGATGTTAATGACCATATTTTCTTTTACATATGGAAAAAGACAAGCTGGCAGCAAGCACGTCTGTTTACTACTTCTGTATCAAAGGTAGCAAAGATACGCTATAACGGCAAAAGATAGTTGCATTTGCTATAAATGATGAGAAATGACAAAATACTGCTGCAGAAAGTGCATGTCAACCAGATTTTAATGCACTTCATGCCGTAAAAACGACATTTCACACCAGTAGAGTTTTTTTGTGGGTAGGCATGATATAATAAATCGATTTAAGTATTTTGTGATGCATAACGATGTTAACTGAATACTGTTTGAGAGATGGTGATGTATGAATCAAAAATGTATGTTTACTCCCAGCACTTTACCACTTTCTATGAAGCAGGATTTCTGCTGGTTTTGCTTACTATTATGGTGCTGACAATTTTGAAGACAATTGGACATGCAATTTTTCTTCCTCTTTTTCATGATGTCTGGCACGGAGCTAACAGCTTTAACCATGGTAAACTCAAAAATAAAGAAAAACCGCTTTTAAAGATTATTCCAATAATTTTATTTGAGGAGAAATGTGAAATGAAGAAATACCATCAACTACTAGAGAAAGAAAATGCAGGTGAGATATCCCTAGGCATGCTTTACCCATTTTTTCAGTTGTTTGGCTGGATGGCCAAAACCATAAAGCTATTTGGCACCATACAGCGCCGGATTATAGCCAGCGTTCTAAGTTTGGCACTGATTGCAGCGATGTTGCCCATGGGGGCGTTGCCTGCGGTTGCTGCCGGCACCAATCTAATTGTAAACCCTGGTGGGGAAGATTATAATGTGGATTACGGAAAGTTAAGCAGCAATGGCTGGAAGGAAGACACCACCACGGAGCGTGGATATTCCTATGAGGCCTTTAATAACTTTCAGGCTATTACCCTCGCCCCAAGGAGCGGCAACCGCTTTATGGGTTTTTTTTCCACCGAGGTTGGTGGGGGTGTAACTTACCCCAATGGTGTGAGCTGCTATCAGGATCTTGAAGTTAATAATAAGGCAAAATTTGCTTTCAGTGGCTATGCAAGTTTAAAAAAGGATACTACTGGCAGAGCGAAGATTATAATTACAGCGATGAAAAGCAATGGTGAAGTAATAAGTTCCTTTTTCCAGGAGGCGTCAACAGCAGACGATGGGTGGAAACTCATTAGCATCGAAGGTGAAATTCCTCAGGGTACCACAAAGCTGCGTGTCAGTATTATGGGCATTTTGAATAACCCTGGCCTTGCAGCATTTGACGACCTTTCTCTGACATTTTCTGGCGTCAGAAGTGCTGTCTCCCTGAATGAAAACGGAGGGGGATATGTAGGGGGATACTCTGAACCCAAAAGCTATGTTGAAGGTGTGGGGCTGACTCTGCCTACAGACAAGGAGATCACTAAAACTGGCTATACCTTCCTGGGCTGGACAGCCACAGACGAT
>JAEZLD010000067.1 GCA_023415335.1 Bacillota bacterium
AATGATATTATAAATTTGTAAATAATTTACATTATGGGAGGTTTAGTTATGAAAAGAAAACTGTTTGCACTGATTACAGCTGTCGTGTTAATTATGTCCATGCTTACAGCTTGTAATGAAGGTGGTAATGGAGGGAAAACAACACCTACTCCAACAGCCACTCCAACAAAGGCTGAAGCCGTAAAGGTAGGAATTGCAATGCCTACACAATCCCTGCAGCGTTGGAACCAGGATGGTGCTAACCTGAAATCACAACTGGAAGCAAAGGGTTACAAGGTAACTCTGCAGTATGCAGATAACAAGGTTGATACCCAGGTTAACCAGATTCAGAACATGATTGCAGACGGCTGCAAGGTTTTGATCATTGCTGCTGTTGACGATGCTTCTCTTACAACTGTGCTGAATGATGCAGGTGATCTGTTTGTAATTTCCTATGACAGGCTTATCAAGAACACAAAGAACATTGACTATTATGCCACCTTCGATAACTACAAGGTAGGAGTGCTTCAGGCTCAGTATATTATTGACACCATGAAGCTTAAGGATGCTAAAGCTGCAGGAAAAACCTATAATATGGAGATAGTAGCAGGTTCTCCTACTGATAATAATGCAAATTTCTTCTACAACGGAGCTATGGATACCATAAAGAGCTACATAGATGATGGAACTTTAAAGATACTTTCCGGGCAGAAGGATTTTGCAAAGGTTGCAACCGAGCAGTGGAACACTGAGAAGGCCCAGAACCGTGTACAGGATATACTGGCTTCCTTCTATGCAAGCGGCAAACAGCTAGATGTGGTGCTGTGCTCTAATGATTCCACAGCCCTAGGAGCAATTAATGCCCTTATTTCTGATTACAAAGGAACGAACTGGCCAATTATTACAGGGCAGGACTGTGACGTAGCCAATACCAATTATATAATAAAAGGCAAGCAGGCTATGGCTGTATTCAAGGATACCCGTGACCTGGCAACACAGACTGTTAAAATGGTATCACAGTATCTGAACAAGCAGACCGTAGATGTAAATGACACCACAACCTATAATAATGGAAGCTTTGTAGTTCCTACTTATCAGTGTGTACCAACAGTATGCACCAAGGAAAACTACAAAAAGCTGCTTATAGAGTCAGGATATTACACTGAAAACGCTGATGGAACTGTAGCAGCGAAAAAATAGCAGTACCTATCTTTTAACTGTAAATGGATGGGGCTTATGCCCCATCCATTTGTGTAAATAACCTATCAGGGAGGTGAACTATTACGGATAACATACTGGAGATGATATCCATTACAAAGGAGTTTCCCGGGGTAAAGGCATTAGATGACGTAAACCTGGAGGTTAGGCGTGGAGAAATACATGGATTAGTGGGGGAAAATGGAGCAGGAAAATCCACACTTATGAATGTACTAAGTGGTATACACCCGTATGGTACATACACTGGAAAGATACTTTATAATGGTGAGGAATGCAGATTTAATAATATAAAAGACAGTGAAAGCAATGGTATTGTAATAATACACCAGGAGCTGGCACTGGTTCCACTGTTATCAATAGGTGAAAACATGTTTCTTGGAAACGAGAAAAGTGGAAGGCTTGGGATAGACTGGGACGAGACCTACAGAAGTGCAGGTGTGCATTTACAGAAGGTCGGGCTTATGGAATCCCCCCACACGCTGGTAAAGGATATAGGTACGGGAAAGCAGCAGCTGGTGGAGATTGCAAAGGCACTTTCTAAGAATGTGAAGCTTCTCATACTAGATGAGCCAACCTCATCCCTTAATGAAAAGGACTCAAAAATGCTTCTTGATCTTATCCTTGAGTTTAAAAAGCAAGGCATGACCTCCATAATAATATCCCATAAGATAAGCGAAATATCATATGTGGCAGACAGGATAACCATATTGCGGGATGGTGCTACAATAGAAACCTTGGAAAAAGGTGTGGATGATATTTCTGAGGATAGGATAATAAAGGGCATGGTAGGTAGGAGCATGGACGATAGATATCCTGCCCGCAAGCATGAGGTATCAGACGAAGTTGGATTGGAGATAAGCGGATGGACAGTTTGCCATCCTCTGTATTCTGAAAAGAAGGTAGTGGATGATGTATCAATAAAGGTGCATAAGGGTGAAATCGTTGGAATATCAGGCCTTCAGGGGGCTGGAAGAACAGAACTGGCTATGAGCGTATTTGGGGAAAGCTATGGTATTAAAAAAAGTGGAGAGCTTAAAATCAATGGCAAGAGTGTAGAGCTAAAAACCGCGAAGGCAGCTATTGAAGCAGGGCTTGCCTACGTAACTGAGGACAGGAAAGGAAACGGCTTGATTCTGAGCAATCCTATAAAAACAAATACAACCATGGCAAAGCTTTATAAGGTATGCAAAAGAGGAGTCATCGACCAGGACCTTGAATGTAAGGTGGCCATAGAATATACAGAAAAGATGGGTACCAAGACCCCATCTGTGGAACAGATGGTTAATAATCTTTCAGGAGGAAACCAGCAGAAGGTTTTGCTCGGCAAATGGATGTTTGCAGAGCCTGAGGTACTCATGCTTGATGAGCCCACAAGAGGCATAGATGTGGGGGCAAAATATGAAATTTACTGTATTATGAATAAGCTGGTAGAGGATGGCAGGTCAGTTATAATGATTTCCTCTGAGATGCCTGAGCTTTTAGGAATGTGTGACAGGATTTATGTCATGCATGAAGGAAGGATAGCTGGAGAGTTTGAAAACAACAATGTCACCCAGGAGGATATCATGGCCTGCATACAGAAAGCCAACAGGGGGCGCTGATAAAAATGGGAGAGAAAATTAAAAAGACATTAGGTCAATATACTATGATTATTGTAATGGTTATCTTATTCATCTTATTCAATACAATAACAAACGGCAAGATGATGTTTGCTCAAAATATGAACAACCTTCTGCTCCAAAATGCATATGTTATTGTACTGGCCTGTGCAATGCTGCTGTGCATTCTGACAGGCGGTAATATAGACCTTTCCATAGGTTCTGTGGTGTGTCTTTCCTCAGCACTAGGCGGAGTACTTATGTCAAGAGTAGGTATGAACATATATCTATCAATACTCATATGCCTGCTTATAGGAATAGCTATAGGACTATGGCAGGGCTTCTGGATAGGCTACATAAGAATCCCTCCATTTATTGTTACCCTGGCTGGCATGTTCCTGTGGAGGGGAGCTGCACGTATTGTGCTGGATGGAAAAACTGTAAGCATACCAGCCAATTACCAGGCTATATTTACAAGCTATATAACCTTTCCATCCATAGACAGTGAAGCCTTTAAGGTTAGCAGCCTTATATTTGGTATTATAGTTGCATGCCTGCTGGTGGTGCTTACATTTGTAAATAGGGGTGCAAAGAGGAAAAAGGGTTATGAGGTCCAGGGCATTGTTCCTGTTATTGTAAGAACTGTTATTATATGCGCCGCTATAATTTTCTATTCGTGGAAGCTGGCACAGTACAAGGGTATTCCTGTTATGCTGCTTTGGGTGGTGGGCATAGTGCTTTTCTACGATTTCATTACTTCAAGAACAGCCTTTGGAAGGCACTTTTACTCCGTAGGAGGAAACGAAAAGGCAGCAAGATTATCCGGTATAAATACAAAGTTCGTATACTTTTCTGCTTATTTGAACATGGCAATAATAGCTGCAATTACAGGGCTGCTGGTTGCAGCACGCTTAGGCTCTGTTAATGGAGATACAGGAATGAATTATGAAATGGATGCCATAGGCTCCTGTTTCATAGGAGGAGCCTCAGCCTATGGTGGAGTTGGAAACATTAAAGGAGTGGTAGTAGGCGCCATACTCATGGGAATCATCAACCAGGGTATGAACATCAAGGGAGTGGATTCTAACTGGCAGTATGTAGTAAAGGGTATAGTTCTGCTGGCAGCTGTCATATTTGACGTGGTGTCTAATAAAAAAACAGGCAAGGCATGAGGCTGAGTATGGGAGAAGTAAAGGAGAAAAATAAATCTGACAGAAGCCTATTAAGAATAATGATTGGTGGTTATCTCGTTTATATTGGTGTTAAACTGTATAAAGGAGCAACAACAGTTGTAGAAAACAGGACAATCTTCCTTATATTTTCGTCTCTGTTTGTGTTTATAGGCCTGTTATGTATTGTAAGGGCAGTTTCCATCATGGTTCATAGGCATGAAGAGTAAAGAAGCGTTAACCGCTTCTTTTTTTATATTAAAAACGGAATAAAGAATGGAATATATATAATAATCTGATGGTATGCTTTATTTATCATTTCGTTATAAAAGTATTTCATATAAAACTAAAGTTTGACATAACATTGTATGGAACTTATAATTAATAGGTAACGACCCATACATGTTAGGAGTGATAACAATGATACAGATTTTTTGCAGTAAAAGAGGCTCGGGAAAGAGCAAGAAACTAATAGAGATGGCCAATGAACACAGCAGCACTGCCAGTGGACATGTGGTATACCTGGATGATGACAACGGACCAATGTATTCACTAGAAAGAAGCATTAGGTTTGTATCAACAAAGGATTACAAGCTGAAGAGCCTTGACAGCCTCTGCGGATTTTTATGCGGTATATTGTCAAATGATTACGATATAAGCGAAATCTACATAGATGGCCTTGCCAATATTATCAAGGTTGATGGAGAAAAGGATGGGGAGGCTTTTGGAATATTGGATGACCTTTGCAGCAGATTCAATATAGATATATACATAAACATAAACGAGGAGGCATACAATCCTGTGCCTGATTATGTTAAAAAGTATATAGCTGAAGTAAAGTAGTAATAATCACTACAATAAATATAAGAAACCGATTGAAAAAAGAGAAACCCTTTTTCAATCGGTTTCTTTGTTTTACACTGCAGCGAGCAGCTTCATTTCTCCATTCGTGAAACGACTTCATTAGCCCATAGGGCGCCTTCATTTCGGCGTGGCTTGAGTTTCTTCAAAATACTTCTTTATGCACTCGCGCCGAAAGGTATGCCTGCTTTTTTAATTAACAAATAATTATATGAAATTCACACATTCCTCCTATGGTAAATATTCTATTATAAAGGATTAAAATTAGGGGGAGAGGAATGGGAGTAGAATTAGGAGCACTACATTATGTATATCTTGGGTTTATTGCATTAATCATTGCTACCATGGTAATGAAAAGGGACACAACCATAGTATGTATTCTAGGAATATTCCTGCTGGGAATTGTAGCAACGCTTTCACTTCCACAGGCTATAATGGGTATATTCAACAGCTTTGTTTATGCCATTAAGGAGCTGCTGGGTACCATACTTATTATATCCATTATTTTTGGTATGAGTGGGCTGCTTATGAAAACAGGAATAAATGAAACCATGATACGTCCTGTTACAAAGCTTATTAGGAATCCTGGACTTGCTTACTGGGTAATTGGGATAATTATGATGATAATATCCTGGTTCTTCTGGCCGTCGCCTGCAGTAGCACTTATAGGGGCTGTACTTCTGCCTGTGGCAGTTGAGGCGGGGCTTCCTGCACTTGGCGTTGCCATTGCCATGAACCTGTTTGGTCATGGAATAGCCTTATCAGGAGACTTCATTATACAAGGGGCACCCAAGCTTACAGCAGGAGGAGCTGGAATAGAGGTATCTCAGGTAGTAAGTGCCAGTGTTCCGCTGGTGTTTGTAATGGGAACTGTAACCACCATAGTAGCATTTATACTGCTAATGAGGGATATTAAAAAGGGAAGGCTTAAAGCAGAACCAATCGCAGCAAATCTATCCTCATTAAGTGAGGAGGATAAAAAGCTTAAGGAAAGCTTCCCTAAGGTATATAGAAGGATATACGCCATAATGATTCCTATATTGTTCCTGGGAGATATTGCAGCTATGTATTTTCTTAAGCTTCAGGGAGGGGATGCTACTGCACTTATAGGAGGCACAGTTGCTTTTATACTGGTTATCATATCCTTTACAGCATACAGAAAGAAAACAGCGGAAAAGGTTACAGCAGCACTTATTGATGGCTTGCAGTTTGGGTTTAAAATATTTGGACCTGTGATACCCATAGCAGCCTTCTTCTATTTAGGTGATGCGGGCTTTACTGCTATATTCGGAGACATACTTCCAAAGGGCTCCAATGGAATAGTAAATGACCTTGGAGTGGCACTGGCCAACATTGTACCTGTTAATACTGCAGCGGCAGCAATAACCACAACCGGAGTGGGTGCCATAACAGGGCTTGATGGCTCAGGATTCTCAGGTATTTCACTGGCAGGATCTATTGCTAAGTTGTTTTCAATATCCCTTGGAAAGGGTATAGCAACTCTTACTGCACTGGGACAGATTGCAGCTATTTGGGTTGGAGGAGGAACCATAATACCCTGGGCTGTAATTCCAGCAGCAGCTGTATGTGGGGTAGACCCCTTCGAATTGGCTAGAAGAAACATTAAGCCTGTTGTAATAGGTCTGTTTGTAACAGTAATAGTAGGTATAATACTTTTATAAACATGTAGAATTTAAAGGCTAATCATAATTACTATGCTATATAGAAAAAGCATCCTATTGGATGCTTTTTCTATACTCCGCCAGAAGCAGGTCTACCATCCTTCCATAGCTTTTAACTCCATCGGATTGGTTATTGGCCTTCAGGTAAACATCATTTACTGAGCTTGAAATTTTCCCCACAACGCCTTCATACCTGGAATTAAAGGCTGTAAGGTAATTAATGTCTCTGGCTACCCCGTCACTATAGGCAGCTCTAAGCTCCTTCCAATCATCATAGGAGGATGAGTATAGGGCATTCATACTGCTTAGCAGTGCATCTATGGAGCCGGAATACTGAAAAAAAGCATTAGGATTTAACATACAAGCAAGATAGCCAATATAATTAGCCTCGTCCTCCCTCGAAAAGCCTCTTTGGTGAGCCATTTCATGACAGGCAGTGCTGGGAATAAAAAATACAGGGATGTTTACGTTCACGTTAGCTTCACCAGTAAAGGCTGAATATTGTCCCCAGGTGTCAGTATAGGTCATAGGGACAGACAGCAGTACGGCCTTTGGGGCAGCGTAACGCCCTCCAAGCTCCGGATAGATTTTTGAGACGTTAGCATAGCCCTTAAGAGCTGTATTAAATATTTCATTGTTGCTCATGGCAGTTGTAGTAATACCATCAGAGTTTTCTTCCATTTGTAATCTAAGAGTGTTAGTTTTATCAATCAGGCTTTTACAAAGTCCTTTAAGTTCTTGAACAGAGGAATCCCTCACCTCAAGACCAGATATTTCTGCAAATGTAGGCCTGTAGTTGTTAAGACCCCAGCATATTGTAAAAACAAAGTAGAGAAGTGACCCTCCTGCAAGTACAGTCATAAGGAAGGATGTAATTGGCTTATACCATTTCGTTTTCATTTTTACAGCTTTTATAATTGATACTATTAGTAGTATAAATATTACAATTAATGTACAAACAATAAGCAGCTCATGAAGAGAAAAGGGTATGTTTCCTGATAAAGTATTTTGAAATTCAGAAAGGTGCTTATATATGGTTGAAGAGTATAAGCTTTCAACCTTCTCAGCATTTAATGAGGCTATTTTCCCAAGAAGAAATGAAAGGGGAAACAGCAGTACCAATATTAATCTGACTATAAATCCTCTTTTGTTCATGTTAAAGCCCCCAATAGCGTTTTATAATATTTTACCACTTGGGGAAAGCTATTAGCATGAACAATATGTTAAAGAAGGTGTGAATTTTGCAGAGATATTATAGGATAAAGGAAGCAGGAATGCTTAAGTCTGCTATGGACCATTCAGACAACAGCAGAAACTCCACTCATGGATATCTGGAGGTAGGAAATACTGCTGGAATACATGCTCTTCAGCGGGCCTCCAACAATAAAAATAATACTACCGAAACTGTAATAGAGTGATAGGTAATAATAAAAGCGGAGTTATTCGGCAAGCCTCCGCTTTTATTTAATCTAATGCTATTCCCATATATATATCCTCAGAAAATGGAATATTTTCTGTCATTATCATCCCAAAGCATTGATCCTGGACCGTTCCAGGGCGCCTAATCAGAGCACTTTGATATCCTAAGGAGTGTACAAGCTTTGGTATGTAGCTTTTTGCATTTGTTCCTATGGCCTCACGAATAAATACCTTTTTATCTCCAGGCTCTGCAAGTATAAATACACTTGGATTTTCAAGGCTGTCAGTATAAGCTCCTCCTCCAGACTCCTGGACATAGGATAGGGCATTTGTAACAATCTGAGGACTCCAGCTGATATATCCTCTGAAATTCTTTTCTATAAGAGTTTTTCTGTATTTCATGCCTTCCTGTACAGAGAGCTTAATTAAGGCTGGCCCTGAGGAAGAATAGCTGTGGACCTCTGTTTTTATACCTGAAAAGGGCTTAAAGCCTTCATTGGCATAATAACCAGCCAGCTTTTCTGATGCTGGCCTAAGGAAAAGTCCATATTTTTTATCAGCTATTGCTTTTTTGTATGAAAGCTTTAAAAGCTGGCCCATCTTTCCCTGCTTCCTGTAGCCTGGATGGGTGCAGGCAGCATAAATATAGTACAGGGGATAGACATTCTTTCCTATTACTAGATTTCCGTCTAAAAGCACAAGCATGGAACAGGGAATGCTTCCATCGTACAGAACCATAATCCTGTCCTCTGGTGTCATATTCCAAAGGCCTTCTGCGTCATTATAGCTATCCTCCGGAAAACATAGCATATATAAATCGATAAAATCCTGTTTATTCATAAACTAAAAATCCTTCTGTTTGCAAATATATTTTTCCAGCAGTATTTCGGGTTTATAGGAGAGCTTTGCCTTTCTGAGGCCCTCAAGACCCATATCGTCCTCACGATTAAGAAAAGTGTAGCTTTCAGGAACATGTGCTGCAAATTCCTTGTTTATTACAGTGTAAGCTTCTCTGAATTCCGGGAGTGCCTTTTCTACATGTACATCAAATACATTGTTATTAATGGCAGAGCCATAGGTAAAGGCAACCACCTTTCCATCCACCCTGATAAGTCCTCCTATGACCCCAAGCTCATCACGATGATGCAGTATATAGCTAATTGCCTCGTTTTCAGTTTCAAGGGTGCTTTCAGGATCCTCTTCCTTACGTTTTCTGTACCATTCCTCTGACATTAAAAGCACATCCTTAAGGTTTGAGTCATTTATATCCTCATAGGACCACTGGTACGTTTTACTGAAAGCTGCTATATGGTTTCTTTTAGAGTGATACTTGCGGCCTGCTAGCTCTGCAAGGTCTGTACGCCTGTATATATACTCAAAATCATCTCTTGAAGGGGTGATTTCAAATCTGTCACCATATAGCTCCTTGAATTTTTCAAACCTTGCCCCTTGTGAGGTAAGGAAGAGAACTGGCTTATTACAGCAGGTGTTACAGGTATATATCATTCTGTCAACACCAGTTTTTATATCTTCACCAAAGGGTAGTAGAAAAAGATTCTCGCAATGTTCTCCAACACGGATGTATACCTGATTATCCTCAATTGCTACCTGATGGTTGTAACATCTACACCACATTATAAGACTTACAAAGGAACCTTCACAAGAGTAGTCCGAGTATTTTAACAGAGCAGGCTCCAGAAGGCTCTTCATGGATATGTCCGGTTTGATGTAGTGTATTATCTTGTTATCAGTAGTTAACATAAAAATGCTCCTTATTTTGATTTTAAATATTTTGTATATTTTAACATATATAATATTACCTTAATTGATTATTACATGCAAGGTGATTTAAATTATAAAGGTCAGGAGCGCAGTGAATATCTGCGCTCCTGAGTTACAGTGATTTATTCTGCCATTTTTTTGTAGCCGTTGTATCTTTCCTTTGCAGCTTCTTCAGCCTTTTCGAAGAGCTCCTCTGCTGCATCTGGGAATTCTCTTGTAAGTGAAGTGTATCTTACCTGGTTGTTCAGGAAATCCCTGAAGCTTGCAGTAGGTTCTTTTGAATCAAGAATGAATGGATTCTTGTTTTCCTTCTTAAGCTCAGGATTAAACCTGTAAAGATGCCAGTAGCCAGCTGCAACTGCCTGCTGCTCGTTGGCCTGTGTCCTTCCCATGCCTTCCTTTAATCCGTGGTTGATACATGGAGCATAACAGATGATAAGTGATGGTCCATTATACTTCTCAGCCTCTGTTATAGCTTTAAGGAACTGGTTCTTATCTGCTCCCATAGCAACCTGTGCAACGTATACATAGCCATAGGTGGCAGCTATCATTCCTAAATCCTTTTTCTTTATACGTTTTCCTGAAGCTGCAAACTTAGCAACAGCTCCTATTGGAGTGGCTTTTGATGACTGTCCGCCGGTGTTGGAGTATACCTCAGTGTCAAATACAAGTACGTTTACATTTTCTCCAGAGGCAAGTACATGATCCAGACCGCCGTAGCCTATATCATATGCCCAGCCATCTCCGCCTACGATCCATACAGATTTCTTTACAAGGAAATCCTTCTTGTCAATTATTTCGTCTAATATTTCCTTTGCACGTCCATCTACATTAGCGTTTTCTATACCCTTTATAATGTTTATAGATGCTGCCTTTGTAGTATCTGCATCATCCATACCATTTATCCAGGTAGTGAAGGAATCCTTAAGCTCCTGAGCTATATCAAGCTTAAGTGCCTCTTCCATAAGGTCTTTAAGCTTCTCGCTCATATGCTTAACTCCAAGTGCCATTCCAAGACCATACTCTGCATTGTCCTCGAATAATGAGTTAGCCCATGCAGGACCTCTTCCATTTTTATCGGTGCAGTATGGAGTTGATGGAGCAGATGCTCCCCATATGGATGAACAGCCTGTAGCATTTGCAATCATCATTCTGTCTCCGTACAGTTGGGTAATAACCTTAATATATGGGGTTTCACCACAGCCTGCACATGCACCAGAGAACTCAAGGTATGGTTTTGCAAACTGGCTTCCCTTAACAGTGTTCTTAGCAACAAGATTATCCTTAACATCTACCTTCATTGCATAGTTCCAGTTAGCTATTCCCTCAGCAGTCTGTGTCTCAATTGGCTTCATTATGAGTGCTTTTTCCTTTGCAGGACATATATCAGCACAGTTTCCACAGCCTGCACAGTCAAGAGGACTTACCTGCATCCTGTAGGTTACGTTTTCAAGTCCCTTGCCTATAGCTTTCTTTGTCTTAAATGCTTCAGGAGCATTTGCCAGCTCTTCATCGTTTACAAGCACAGGCCTTATAGCAGCGTGTGGACATACAAATGAACACTGGTTACACTGAATACATTTATCTATCTGCCATTCAGGTACATTTACAGCAATTCCGCGCTTCTCATAAGCTGAGGTTCCCATTGGGAAGGTTCCATCAGGTGCATCCATAAAAGCACTTACTGGAAGGGAATCTCCCTCCTGACGGTTTATTGTTTCAACTACCTTCTTTATGAATTCAGGAGCCTCTGTCTCACAAGCAGCTTCTTCCTTAGCTTCCTTCCAGGACTCAGGTACGTCAACCTTAACTAAGGCATCTGTTCCCTTGTCAACTGCAAGCTTATTCATGTTAACAATCTTTTCTCCCTTTTTGCCATAGGATTTCACAATGGAATCCTTAAGGTAGCCAACAGCTTCATCTAACGGAATAACATTAGCCAGCTTGAAGAAAGCAGCCTGCATAATCATGTTGATTCTGGTTCCAAGGCCTATTTCCTCAGCAATGTCGGTAGCATTAATTGTATAGAACTTTATATCGTTTTCTGCAATATATTTTTTCATGTTTGCAGGGAGGTACATATCAAGCTGCTCAGCATCCCACTTGCAATTCAGTACAAAGGTGCCGCCCTTCTTTAATCCCTTTATAACATCATACTGATGAACATAAGCCTGGTTATGACAAGCTATGAAATCAGCCTCGTCTATAAGGTATGTGGAGCGGATTGGTTTCTTTCCAAATCTTAAATGGGATATGGTTACACCGCCTGATTTTTTTGAATCGTATGAGAAATATCCCTGTGCATAAAGTGGAGTATCATCTCCTATTATCTTTATTGCACTCTTGTTTGCACCTACAGTTCCATCTGAGCCAAGTCCCCAGAACTTACACCTTATTGTTCCTTCAGGAGCAGTGGTGAAGTTTTCAGGAGTCTTAAGTGAAGTATAGGTTACATCGTCGTTTATTCCGATTGTAAACTGATTTTTTGGCTCATCAAGCTCAAGGTTATCATAAACCGCCTTTATCTGTGCAGGAGTAGTATCCTTAGAGCCGAGACCATAGCGTCCGCCTATTATAAGAGGAGCATTAGCCATATTATAATATACTGAGCGTATATCAAGATATAATGGGTCTCCTATTGCACCAGGCTCCTTAGTTCTGTCAAGTACTGCAATCCTCTTAACAGTAGAAGGCATAACATCAAACAAATATTTGGTTGCGAAAGGCCTGTAAAGGTGCACTGTTATAAGTCCAACATTTGAACCATGTGCATTCATGAAATCAATTGTTTCCTTAATGGTTTCTGTAACAGAACCCATAGCTATGATTATGTTTTCTGCAGTCTCAGAACCATAGTAGGTGAATGGCTTATATTCTCTGCCTGTGAGCTTTGAAATTTCATCCATGTAAGAGGAAACTATTTCTGGTATTGCATCATAGTATTTGTTGCAGGCTTCTCTAGCCTGGAAGAATATATCTGGGTTCTGTGCAGTACCTCTTGTTACTGGGTGCTCTGGATTAAGTGCATTATCTCTGAATGTCTTTATAGAATCCCAGTCTACAAGCTTCTTAAGGTCCTCATAATCAAGAACCTCAATTTTCTGAACCTCATGTGAGGTCCTGAAACCATCGAAGAAGTGGAGGAATGGAACCCTTCCCTTAATTGCGGAAAGATGAGCTACTCCAGCTAAATCCATTGCTTCCTGTACTGAGCTTGATGCTAACAGGGCAAAGCCTGTCTGCCTACAAGCCATAACATCAGAATGGTCTCCGAAAATTGATAGAGCATGGCTTGCAAGAGCACGTGCAGACACGTGGAATACTCCTGGAAGCAGTTCTCCAGCTATTTTGTACATGTTAGGTATCATCAGAAGGAGACCTTGTGATGCTGTGAATGTGGTTGTCAGGGCGCCAGCTGCAAGAGAGCCGTGTACAGCACCTGCTGCTCCTCCCTCTGACTGCATCTCTACAACCTTTACTTCCTGTCCAAAAATGTTCTTTTGTCCATGGGCTGCCCACTCATCAACGTTCTCTGCCATTGGTGAAGATGGGGTTATAGGGTATATAGCAGCAACATCAGTAAATGCATATGCGACATATGCTGCCGCTTGATTACCATCCATGGTTTTCATTTTCTTTGCCATAAATGTACCTCCTTTGAATATTTAATAATCCATACATATCTATGATAACATTATTACTACATATAATAAATAATTGAAATGTTAAATAATAGTCAACATATTGGGCCAAAATGTAAATAAATCTAAACAATTACTAAAATTGCTTAAAACTTAATACGAAAGCAAATAAATATCTAAAAAATTAAGTTTTTCTATAAAAAAAATAATTTTTAAAATTAAAACCTAAGGGATAATTATCTATGTGTACAAATAGCCGTTAATTACATGGCTTTAGGGATTTTAGCTTATGCTGTATCACGTTTTTGTATTGTAAATGCTTAGAATTATGAATATCAAAAAATATTGTAAAAAACTAGTGTAAAAAATAACAATTTATGTGTTTAATGTTTAAAATATGGCCAGCTGTCAATAATTTAAATAGATACAGGATAAATGCTACCTGTAACAAATTAAATGATGGAGTGGTGCAGCTTTGACAGATAAGGAAATTATAATGGGTTATGAAAACTATCTAAGGTCAAAAGGTATGGATGATGAAAATGTTAAATATCATCTTCTTGTTGTACGTCTGTTATCCAATGAGGTGCTTGTTTTTTTCGATGAGCAGCTTAATACCATTGACAGTTATTGCTTTGAGGAGTTCACCGATAAAATCAGGATGATTGACGACAAATTGGGAGGAAGAGAGGGCATTCCTAAAATGCTGGATTCACTCCTTGAGTTTACAGAGTTTCTTAAGCAGGCCAGACTAATAAAGGGTGGTAAGATAGCCTATTACAAACGTATGTTTTCTGATAAGGAAATATGTCTTGATAAGTATGACAGAATGACTGGGAAGAAGGACGACAGTAAGGAATATATTAGAAGTCTGGTAAATACAAGGTTTTGTTCCAGGGTTCTTGAAGTAGTAGAGGATGTAAATCTATATGAATTTCCTACTATGAATATTGTGGAAAAAATAATTAATGATGTTCCCATGGATAGAAGTGAGATGGATGAGCATACAGACATCCTAAAGGGAATATTGGACGGAGCTGGGTTTATAGAGCTTAAAAATGGCATGGTGGAGATAACTAAAAAGGGCCGTGCATTTTCAAGACTTAATGTTGATGAAAGGTATGCACTTCTTCTTCATATTCTGACCTGCAGCTGTTACTGGGACCATGCATTATGGAATCATGACCGGAGGATTACTACGGAGGAGTTTGACAGTCTTATAGGTGCCTTCTCATCTGTATTCAGCAAGTCCAATGAGCTTATTATAGATATGGGCATAATAAAAGACTTCAACAGCGAAAATGTAGCCATAGAAATTGCTAAGGACAGATTCAGGATTGCAAGGGCTGAGGCTCTCCCATATGGAGGAACTATAATTGATTTGTCCTTTTCTGGCATGGGGCTTATAGATATTTCCATAGGAAGGGGAGGGGAGCTTATATATAGGCCCAGCACCTTTGGAATGAAGCTGTTTAACGCCATATATATTGAAAACAGCTATGGCCTTAAGAGTAGCATGGATATAATAGGCATAATGATAAAGCAAAAGGAATATGACAGGGCAGAGGCAGAGATATTAAATTACCTGTGCACCTATGGAAGCAGCATAGTTTTATGGAATTACTTAGGCCAGCTATACCTTATGAAGAAGGAATACAAGAGCGCCTATAACGTACTAAAGCATGCCTATGAAAATTCATCCAAAAGAGGAAAGGCTGCTAAATCAGTGCTTTATCATCTTGTGCTCTGCTGCAGAAAGCTCAATCTCAAGTCCGATATAGAAAGCTATGAGGAAAAGCTCCAGAGCATGTAAATTGTAGGGGCGGTTACATCCCTTTAGGATATTTTCCTGTGCCGACCCAGGTTATATCTTTACCTGTAGGAGCGGAACTCCGTTCCGCTCCTACGAATATGTTTATATAATTGGGGTGTTTTATATATTGCTTATTCCCCGTATGATTCAGCTATGGAATTAAGCAGATCCTGCTTGGTCTGCCATAATTGTTTTGAAAGGTCCACATAGTATTTATGCGGGTTATCAAACCTCAGTACTTCCTTCCACAGGCTATCCATTTCCTTTGTACAGAATTCCTTTATTTCCTTTGTAGTTGGAAGGCTATATACACATTGTCCATTTTTAAAGACTTCAACCAGGAGCTTTCTTACGTGGAAGTTCTTTATGGTTTTCTTTTTCCATGTATATATTGGGTCGAATATAACAAGAGGCTGTTCTGTATCAATGGTTTCATCTGCAAAGGATACCAGGTCTGCAATAGCCTTATTTGTTTTGTTATCAAATATTCTGTATATCTGTTTGAAGCCTGGATTGGTTATTTTTTCTTCGTTTTCGCTAACCTTTATCCTTGGCTTTATTACGCCGTTGTCCTCAACAGCAACAAGCTTATAAACTCCCCCGAATACAGGCTCTGATTTTGCTGTTATGAGCCTTTCTCCAACACCGAAGCTGTCTATACGTGCTCCTTGGGACAGCACATCCCTAATCACATGCTCATCTAAAGAATTTGAGATTACTATTTTACAGTCAGAAAAGCCTGCCTCATCCAGCATCCTTCTGGCCTGGGCTGTAAGGTAGGTTATATCTCCACTGTCAATTCTTATTCCTGCAGGCCTTTTGCCCATAGGTAAAAGCTCTTCCTTGAACACTTTAATCGCATTCGGAATGCCCGATTTAAGTACATTGTAGGTGTCAACCAGCAGCACGCAGTTATCGGGATATGCTTTAGCCCATGCCCTGAAGGAATCCAGCTCGTTATCAAAAAGCTGTATCCAGCTGTGGGCCATTGTGCCAACGGCAGGAATGCCAAAGAGCTTATCGGATATGGTACATGCGGTGGAGGAGCAGCCTCCTATGTAAGCAGCCCTTGCCCCGTACACAGCTCCATCATAGCCCTGAGCCCTTCTTGAGCCGAATTCCATAACAGGCCTGCCCTCTGCAGCCCTCATTATACGGCTGGCTTTGGTGGCAATAAGGGTCTGATGGTTAACAGATAAGAGCACCATTGTTTCAACGAACTGCGCCTGTATGACGGGGCCTCTTACTGTTACCAGGGGTTCATTTGGGAAAACTGGTGTACCTTCAGGTATTGCCCAAACATCACAGGAGAATTTGAAGCTTTCCAGATAGGATAGGAATTCCTCTTCAAACTGATGCTTACCTCTGAGGTATTCTATGTCTGAAGGAGTAAACCTAAGGTTCTTCATATAATCAATAAGCTGCTCCAGTCCGGCTACTATACAGTAACCTCCATTGTCAGGAATGCGTCTGAAGAACATGTCAAAATAGGCAATCTTATCTCCTATGCCGTTTTTTAAATATCCATTAGCCATTGTTATTTCGTAAAAGTCTACAAGGAGTGTCAGGTTTCTGCCCTCGCTCCAGTCGATTTCATGGTTCATTTTAGTAACTCCTTTCAAAAGTAAGTCATATACATTTTAATACTTATGCTATACAAATTCAACAAAAAAGCCATTAATATTGCCCCCTAAAAGGGAAATATGAATTATTGTTTGTAAGCTTCTTTACAATCATGCTACATTATGTTATGCATTTTATAAGACATAAATGCAAATTTTACTGTAGGAGGTTGAAGTATGGCTTCTGTAGGAGATGTAAAAAGAAGGCTTTCAAAGGATTTCATAAGCAGTGTTTATGAACAGTTTTCACCGGGAACTGCCGACAGGATGCTTTTGGCTATGGCCGGGGAAAGACGCACAACCTTAAGAGTAAATACCCTGAAATATAGCATCAGGGAGCTTATGGAGTGTCTGAATAGTAACGATATTAAATATGAAAGGGTAAATTGGTATAGCGATGCCCTCATACTTAGAAATGCTAAGGAAAAGGACATAGTACGGCTTGATATATATGAAAAAGGATATGTATATCTGCAAAGCTTATCCAGTATGGTTCCGCCACTGGTGCTGGATCCAAAGCCAGGCGACAGGGTTCTGGATGTAACAGCCGCCCCTGGAAGCAAAACAACCCAGATGGCTGCCATGATGGAAAACCAAGGGAGGATTCTAGCCAATGAGCTTGACCCAATACGCACAGAAAGGCTTAGATACAATGTAGAAAAGCAGGGTGCCAGCATTGTAGAGGTAACACAGGGAAGAGGGGAAAAGCTCTATGAAATCTACCAGGGACAGTTTGACAAGGTACTGCTGGACGCTCCCTGCAGTGGAGAAGGCAGGTTTCTCATAAATGACAAAAGAACCTACTCCTCATGGTCTACAAAGGAGGTAGATAGGCTGTCAAGACTTCAGAGAAGGCTCATGGAATCTGCAGTGAAATGCATGAAAAAGGGAGCAATACTGGTTTATTCCACCTGTACATTAAATCAAAAGGAAAATGAAGAGATACTGTACTGGGCGGAGGAATGCCTGGATTTGCGCATACTTGATATCAATATTAATCTGCCCTCCTCACAGCCCGCAGACACCAATTTAAGTCCTGAGCTTTCTAAGGGACTTAGGATAATACCCTCAAGGGATATGGAAGGCTTTTTTGTTAGTAAATTTGTAAAGCTATAAAAATAGAAAACCATATGTATAAATAAGACCGTTATGGAAATAATTGAATATATATGAATTATTTCCATAACTTTTTCCTGGTAGTACAAAATAAGCATAAAAGCTGGTATAATCTATATAAAGAAAGTATGGAGGTGTTCATAATGAACGTATATGATAAAGCTCACGAGCTTGCTGCAGTGCTCAAAACAGTACCAGAGGTAATTGAATATAAGGCCTGCAAGCAGAAAATAGATACTAATCCAACAAACAAGAAAATGGTTGAAGATTTCAGGCAGAAGCAAATAGAAATGTATACTCTCCAGATGCAGGGAAAACAGCCCTCATCGGAACAGCTTGAAAGCTTTCAGGGGTTATATGGAATTGTAAAAATGAATCCTGATGTAAATAAATATCTGGAAGCAGAGCTTAGGTTTTCACAGCTATACAGTGAAATAATGAAGATATTAGGAGATGCAGCAGGAGTGGATATGACCCCCCAAATATAAATAAGGAGGTAAATATGAACAAGCTGGACACAAAATTCATAGTAAAGGCAGGTATAATTGCTGCAATATATGCAGTGGTGACATTGGTTTTCAGTGGTCTGTCATATGGTCCTGTACAATACAGGATATCTGAGGCCATGACGATCCTTCCTATGTTTATTCCGGAGGCCATACCGGGACTGGCTATAGGATGTTTTTTTGCTAATATAGCAGGAGGTTATGGCTTCGCTGATGTGGTATTTGGAAGCTTAGTAACCCTGGGAGCTGCTTATTTAACTTCTAAAGTTAAAAACAAGTATTTAGCTATACTTCCACCTATTCTTATGAATGCTATTTTCGTTTCAATATGGGTTAGTAAATCTAATAATATTCCATATTGGATGAGCGTTGGTTCTATAGGCTTTGGTGAATTCATCACGGCAGGTATACTTGGAGTGCTGCTTGCTTCATATTTTGAAAAAAGATATAACAAAGATACAGTAAACTTCCATTGACATTTGGTATAAAAGCGTATAAAATTATACTGTTTGAGTGTAGGATATCAATAATTTGATATCCTATATATTTTGTATTTTTTAGAGAACAATAATTATAAAAACATGTTGTTAATATATGATGAATTTATCGACAGCTGTAAATATAGTGGAGGTATATCAATGAACAATTTTACCAGGGAAGATATAAGAAACATTGCAATAATTGCACACGTTGACCATGGAAAGACAACCTTAGTTGACGGATTACTGAGACAAAGCGGAACATTCAGGACAAATGAGAAGGTCGAAGAAAGAGTAATGGATTCCAATGATATTGAGAGGGAAAGAGGAATAACCATTCTTTCAAAAAACACTGCAATTCACTATGATGGAATTAAAATAAACATTGTAGACACCCCTGGACATGCTGACTTTGGCGGAGAGGTTGAACGTGTACTTAAGATGGTAGATGGAGTTATGCTTTTGGTGGATGCATCAGAAGGACCCATGCCACAGACCAGGTTTGTACTAAAGAAGGCACTTGAGCTTAAGCTTAAGCCTATAGTTGTGATAAATAAGATTGACAGACCTGATGAGAGAATAACAGAAGTGGAAGATGAGATACTTGATTTGTTTATAGAGCTAGGGGCAGATGACAGCCAGCTGGAATTCCCACTGCTTTATGCATCATCAAGGTCCGGAGTGGCAAAGTTTAAAATGGACGATAAGGCAGAAGACTTAAAGCCTCTTTTCCATGCCATAATAGAAAACGTTCCTGCTCCTGTAGGCGACCCAGACCAGCCCCTTCAGATGCTGGCTACAACCATTGATTCTAACGAGTATGTGGGAAGGATTGCAGTAGGAAAAATCGAAAGAGGTACAATTAAGAGAAACCAGCCTGTAACTGTAATAGACAAGGATGGAAACAAGAGAAATTCAAAAATAGTTACCCTTTATACCTTTGATGGCCTTAAGAGGTCAGAGGTTGAGGAAGCTAAAATAGGCGATATAGTGGCTATATCAGGAATTCCTGATATCAATATTGGAGAAACAATTGCAGATACCAGCTGTCCTGAAGCGCTTCCGTTTGTAGACATAGATGAGCCAACACTTTCTATGACCTTCAGTGTAAACAACAGTCCGTTTGCAGGAAGGGAAGGAGACTTTGTTACTACAAGACACTTGAGAGATAGACTCTATAAGGAGCTTGAAACAAACGTTGCTCTAAGGGTTAAGGAAACAGAAAATACTGATGCATTTGAAGTATCTGGAAGAGGAGAGCTGCACCTTTCAATACTTATTGAAACAATGAGAAGGGAAGGCTATGAGTTCCAGGTATCAAAGCCGGTTGTTATTTACAAGAATATTAACGGGAAAAAGCATGAGCCAATTGAGTACCTTACCATAGATGTTCCAGAAGAGTATGTTGGTGTGGTTATGGAAAAGCTTGGTACCAGAAGGGCTGAAATGATAAATATGCATGGAGCCATAAACGGTTATACAAGGCTGGAATTCAGGATTCCTGCCAGGGGCCTTATTGGATACAGAAACGAATTTATGACAGATACTAAGGGTAATGGAATAATGAGCCATGTATTCAATGGTTATGAACCATACAAGGGAGATGTTCCTGAAAGAAGCAGAGGAGCTCTGGTAGCCTTTGAAACAGGAGAAGCCATAACCTATGGCTTGTTTAATGCCCAGGAAAGAGGAGACCTGTTCATAGGGCCTGGAGTACCTGTATATCAGGGGATGGTAGTTGGAGAGTGCTCTAGGAACGAGGACATTGATGTCAATGTATGCAAGAAGAAGCATGTGAGCAACTGCAGAGCATCCGGCTCGGATGAAGCACTGAGGCTTACACCTCCTATAGAGCTCAGCCTTGAAAACAGCATTGAGTTCATTGGTTCAGATGAACTTCTTGAGGTCACCCCAAAATCAATAAGGATAAGAAAGAGGACCCTTGACACTGCCCTTAGAAAGAAGGAGCAGTCCAGGAAAGCCCAGTAATAATATAATAGGTGGCAGGCATTAGCCTGCCACTTAGTGCATGGCTTTGTAAATAATATGTAGAATAACCTGATTGTATCTGTTAAAATGTTCATATATGATTACACTAATGGAAAGAGGTAATAGAATATGAAAAAAGTAGTAGCCTCTGTTTTGATAGCCTTGGTTGTTTTAATTTTAGGCGGAGCTGGCTATATGTATTACTCATACAGCAGATTTCTAAGTAAGCCTGCATCCATCACAGCGGAGCAAGTTGAGTTTACCATAGAACCAGGACAGCTTAGCAGCAGCATAATATCAAAGCTTTACCAGAATGGACTAATAAAAAATGAGCTTTTTACTAAGGTTTATGTAAAACAGGAGAACTTAGGAACAGGCCTTAAGGCTGGACGCTATTTTTTAGACAAGTCTATGACCCCTAAAGAAATATTTGAGAAGCTTACTTCAGGAGGAGAGGATACGGACCAGGTCAGGGTAACAATACCAGAAGGGTATACCGTGGAGCAGATAGCAGAATTACTCCTTAAACAGGGTTTCATAAAAACCACTGAGGAATTTATTAAGGAATGCAACAGCGGTGTCTTCGACTATGAATTCTTAAGCAATATACCTGGTGGACGCAAATTCAAGCTGGAAGGATATCTTTTCCCGGATACCTATCAGTTTAAGAGTACAGCCACAAGCCATGATATCATTAATGCAATGCTCAAAAGATTTCTGGAGATTTCAAAGTCCCTTCCTGAGCCATCAGGCAAGGCTGAGGGAATGAGCCTTGATGAGATAGTGAACATGGCTTCCATTATACAGGGAGAAGCAGCAACTGATTCTGAGCTTCCTGTAATATCCTCGGTATATTACAACAGGCTTGAGATAGATATGCTTCTTCAGTGTGATGCTACAGTACAGTATGCTCTTGACGAGAGAAAGCCGGTACTGTCCATAGCCGACACTAAAATTGACAGTCCATACAACACCTATAAATATACTGGGCTTCCGGTAGGGCCTATAGGTAATGCTGGAAAAGCATGTTTAATAGCCGCCTGCCAGCCTAGTGATGATGATTATTTTTATTATGTTACAAAGCAGGATGGTACCAAGGAGCATTATTTTGCAAGGACATATGAGGAGCATCTGGCTAATATAAGGAAATCTAATAAAAAATAGCATTTTTCATAAATTTTGCAGGTTAAATCAAGGCTTTAGAATTTATATTATAGTGGTGGTTTTTATATTAGTACGGGCATAATAATAACAGAAGTTTATAACCAATGCTGCAGAATTAATGCCTGCAGCATTGGTTTTGGTATAAACCAGGAGGAATAAATGAGTAACGTATCCTATGATTATATTGAGGATTATATAAGGGGGCTTATACCAGAGAAAACTGGAAGCCTTAAGACAATGGAGGATTATGCAGAGGAAAACCATGTTCCTATAATCCACCCGGAGGTAGGGCAGTTCCTCAGGGTTATCATAAAGTCCCATAAAGTAAAGAGAATACTTGAGGTAGGCTGTGCTATAGGTTATTCATCATGTCTTATGGCCCAGGCTGCGGGGGAGGACTGCCAGATTACTACAATAGAGAGAGACGAGGAAATGTATGAAAAGGCTGTAGCTAATATTACAGCTATGGGACTTGATAGGAATATAACAGTACTTAAGGGAGATGCAATGGAATTGCTGGCAACCATACAAGGAGAGTACGATATGATATTCCTTGATGCAGCTAAGGGACATTATGACCACTTCCTTCCTGATTGTATGAGGGTTTTGAAAAAAGGAGGCATAATAATAGGTGATAATGTTCTTTTCAGAGGCATGGTAGCTTCCAGGGAGTTGGTAATAAGAAGAAAGATAACCATTGTAAAGAGAATGAGGAAATATCTTCAGCACATATCTAATATGAAACAGCTGGAAACGGTAGTACTGCCCATAGGAGACGGGGTGGCTTTCAGCTGTAAGGTGGAGGAATTAATATGAAGGATATAGAGGTTCTAGCTCCTGCGGGCAATCTGGAAAAGCTGAAAACGGCAATAATATATGGAGCAGATGCAGTATATATTGGAGGAGAGGCCTACAGCCTTAGGGCCATGGCAGATAACTTTGATGATGAGTCCATGAAGGAGGCATTGGAATTTGCCCATTCAAGGGGTAAAAGGATTTATGTTACCATAAACATATTTCCACATAATGGGGACTTGACCGGGATACCGGCCTATGCAAAAAAGCTTTATGACTTTGGGGTGGACGCTGTAATAGTATCCGATCTTGGGGTGTTCTCCATGATAAGAGAAGCAGCACCGAAGCTTCATATACACATAAGCACCCAGGCCAATAATACAAACTATATGTCTGCAACTGTCTGGAGAAATATGGGGGCCACAAGGGTGGTTCTGGCCAGGGAGCTTTCACTGAAGGAGATAAAGGAAATAAGGGAGAAGACTCCGGAGGACCTGGAGCTTGAGGCCTTTGTACATGGGGCAATGTGTATGTCCTATTCAGGAAGATGCCTTCTTTCCAATTATATGACAGGAAGGGACGCCAACAGAGGGGCATGTGCACATCCATGCAGATACAAATACTATCTGGTTGAGGAAAAGCGACCTGGAGAGTATTTTGAAATCCGTGAGGATGAAAGAGGTTCTTATATAATGAACTCAATGGACCTATGCATGATTGAGCATATACCGGAGGTTATAGAAAGCGGCATAACAAGCCTTAAAATCGAAGGCAGGATGAAAAGCTCCTACTATGTAGCTACAGTTGTAAAGGCTTACCGCCAGGCCGTGGATGCATATCTTGCGGACAAGGAAAACTACAGGTTTGACCCTGAATGGCTGACGGAGGTTTCAAAGGCAAGCCATAGGGAGTTTTCTACGGGCTTTTATTTCGGGAAGCCCCAAAAGCAGATATACGAAAATTCATCCTATATCAGAACCCATGACATTGTTGGTATAGTAAAGGACTATAATCCTGAAACAGGAGAGGCAACAATTGAGCAGAGAAATAAGGTGCTTAAAGGTGAAGAGGTTGAAATCCTAACTCCTGATGAAAAGAGCTACTCCATAAAGCTTGAAAACCTATGGGATGAGGAAGGGAAGGAAATTGACTCTGCTCCCCATCCCCAGATGATATATAGAATAAGGGTTAAAAGGTCTCTTAAGCCCTTTGATATGCTGGTAAAGGAAAAGGGGGATAATGAATGATGAAGCCTATACTCATAGGAATAGCCGGGGGAACAGGCTCTGGTAAAAGTACTGTTGCCCAGGAGATATACAGTGCACTGTCTTCAGAAAACATAGGTATAATAGAGCAGGACTCCTATTATAAGGACCAGACGGAGCTTTCTCTTGAAGAACGCTGCAAGACCAATTACGACCATCCGGATGCCTTTGACACACCGCTGCTTATAGAGCACCTAAGGGCACTTTTAGACTGGAAGCCTATTGAAAAGCCAATATATGATTTCAGTATCCATAATAGGAAAAAGGAAACCATAATGGTACAGCCAAGGCACATAATCATACTAGAGGGAATACTCATATTGTCAGAGCCACAGATAAGGGATCTGCTGGATATAAAGATATTCGTTGACACAGATGCTGACGTGCGCATAGTAAGAAGGCTGCAGAGGGACATAAAGGAAAGAGGCAGGACCATAGACTCAGTAATAAACCAGTACCTTAATATAGTCCGCCCTATGCACCTTCAATTCGTGGAGCCTACAAAGCGCTATGCAGACATAATAATACCTGAGGGTGGATATAACAAGGTTGCAATAGATATAATGTCAGCCAAGGTAAAGCAGATTGTATTGGAAAGACAGAAGCTGGCAAGGTAAAAGCAAAAGGCCACCGCAAAACATACTTTTAGCTAAAGAGCTGGAGGTTTCATTTTGCGGTGGTATTTTTTTTAATAAATATTAAGCATAAGGCTATGACAAAAGCACCTATGGAAATAATCTGTGAGGTTGAAAAGTATCCTATAAAGCCTCTATAGTAATCATACCTGAAGTATTCAAGGAAAAAACGTATAAGGCTGTAGCTTATAAGATATACAGAAAGTATTATACGGCCTTCCTTTTCTTTTCTTGCCATAAACGATAGTACAAGAAAAAGAATAAAATTGAAGCTGCTTTCTATAAGCTGTACTGGAAGAAGAGGTACATGGTTTGGTGCAATGAAGGAGTTTTTAAAGCAGATTCCAATTGAATCAGAAACAGGGATTCCATAGCAGCAGCCGGCAAAGAAACATCCTATTCTTCCAAATGCATGTACAAGAGGAATTACAGGAACAAGCAGTCTGAAAATCAAATCAGCATTCAGTTTGTATTCCTTAATATATATTAATACCCCTATAAATGCACCTATTAAACCACCATAGAAAACAAAGCCTGAATAAATATAAAGCTGAAGAAACCTTTCAGTATCATTAAATAGCATGTGGAAGTCCCTTATTATATCTGGAAGACATAATAGTATTGAAAGCACCTTGGCTCCAATAAATGCTCCAATAAGCCCATACATAAAAGAAAAATCACTGTCATCCTTATCTATGTCCAGTTTTTTATAGGTAAGAAGAAGGTATATATATCCGCAGGTTACACCAGCAATAGCCATGATACTGTACATGGGAATGATACGTTTGAAAATATGCACATATGGAAGCATGGAAGTCCCCCTAATTAAAAGAGGCGCCTTTCAGCGCCTCCATATTTATGTTCTAAACTATGCTTAATAACTGGAAAAACCAGCAGCACTCAGGGCCCCAATACAGGCAATACATGCTATAAATACAATTCCTCCACCTATGAGGCCTATAAGTGAAAGCACAAAGCCCGCAGTCCTTATTCCGTCTGTATATCCTTCCTTTTTAGATTTTGATGCCAAAATTAGACCGATAATACCTAGTATAACTGATAGAATAGCGCTATAACCGAAAAACCAGCATACAACTGCAATAATACCTAAAACCAGGCTGGCTGTAGCAGAACCTTTTCCAGGGATATTACCATTAGTGTTGTTTTCCATTTGCCAGAACCTCCCTAAAAATAAATTATTTGTTAACAATATTATAGCATTACAAAAAATGTTAAGTCAATAAATAGTTAACAATTAATTACAGCAGTATTAATGAATCCAAAAGCTACTTGGAGATTTTAATATATAGGTCCCCCACCATAAAGTAATATGATTAGAGCTTCCATGGAACAACTTAAGACATATTAGTATTGCTAAAAGAGATTCTATACGATAAACATATAGTAATTGTATGATATAATATTTCCGTAATTAATTTAATAATCATAGGAGGAAGCTTTGAGAAAACTAATTGTATATTTAAAGGATTACAAAAGAGAAAGCATACTAGGACCGCTTTTTAAGCTGATGGAAGCTCTGCTTGAGCTCATGGTACCTTTGGTTATGGCTGCCATAATCGATAAGGGTATAGCCAGCGGTGACAAATCATACATAGTAAGGATGAGCCTTCTTTTAGTTGGACTTGGAATAACTGGTCTTATTTTCTCTATAACCGCTCAGTATTTTGCAGCTAAGGCATCAGTAGGCTTTGTAAAAAAGCTCAGACATGTATTGTTCCGCCATATACAAGACCTATCCTTTTCAGAACTGGACAACCTTGGGACCTCAACCATGGTTACAAGGATGACCAGCGATATGAACCAGGTGCAATCAGGCGTGAACCTGACATTAAGGCTGCTGCTCCGCTCCCCCTTTGTGGTATTTGGCTCCGTGATAATGGCCTTTACAATCGATGCTAAGGCAGCGCTTGTATTTACAACTACCATCCCCGTGTTATCCTTAGTGGTATTTGGCATAATGCTGTGGTGCATACCCTTGTATTTAAGGGTTCAGGAAAAGCTGGACATGGTACTTGGAATAACAAGGGAAAATCTTACGGGAGTCCGTGTTATACGTGCTTTCTGTAAGGAGCAGGAGGAAACAGAGGAGTTCATCAGGAGAAATGAGGCGCTGACAAAAACCCAGAAGTACGTAGGAAGGGTTTCATCCCTTATGAATCCTGTTACCTATATAATAATAAACCTGGCAATAGCCTATTTAATATGGATAGGGGCACTGCAGGTGCAAAGAGGTATATTAACCCAGGGAGCAGTTGTGGCACTTTATAACTATATGTCACAGATACTTGTGGAGCTTATTAAACTTGCGAACCTTATTATCAACATTACAAAGTCAGTAGCCTGCGGAAACCGCATACAGGAGGTGCTTGAGCTGGAATCCAGTTTGAAATCCGGAACAATAAAATCTGGTGATGCAGCTGCAGCTTCCGTAGTTGAGTTTAAGGATGTTACCTTAAGCTATAGCCAGGGAGGAGAGCCTTCCCTTTCCCATATAAGCTTTACAGTACTCAGTGGGGAAACTGTGGGCATAATTGGAGGAACAGGCTCAGGGAAGTCTTCTTTGATTAGCCTTATACCAAGGTTTTATGATGCCTCTGCTGGGCAGGTGCTGGTAGATGGAATAGATGTAAAGGATTACGAGGTTGATAGCTTGAGAAGCAAAATAGGAGTGGTTCCCCAAAAGGCCGTTCTATTTATGGGCAGTATACGTGACAACATTAGGTGGGGTAAGGATTCTGCCTCCGACCAGGAGATATATGAAGCCCTTGAAGCTGCACAGGCTAAGGAAATAGTTGAAGGAAAGGAAGGCGGGCTTGATTATATCATTGAGCAGGGAGGAGGGAACCTGTCAGGTGGACAGAAGCAAAGGCTTACAATCGCCCGTGCCCTTGTTAGAAAACCTGAGATACTTATATTAGATGATAGTGCATCTGCGCTGGATTTTGCTACAGATGCTGCCTTGAGAAAGGCTATACGGGAGATACAAGACAAGCCTACAGTATTTATCGTTTCCCAGAGAACCTCCTCCATACAGCATGCAGACAAAATAATAGTGCTGGAGGATGGAAGCATTGCAGGCATTGGAACCCATGCACAGCTCATGGAAAGCTGTCAGGTATACAAGGAAATATATGCATCACAGTTCAGGAAGGAGGGAATGTAATGGAAAGCAGTAAAGAGAAGAATCCTCAAAAGAAAGACACCTTGAGGAAGGTGCTTCAGTATATTAGACGTTACCGCTTACTTATGGTGCTTTCCGTTCTCCTGGCAGCAGTAACTGTGGGGCTTACATTATATATTCCTATAATTATCGGTGATGCAATTGATCTGATTGCAGGAATGGGAAGGGTGGATTTTGATGGAATACTCAAGCATCTGGTTAAGATAGGAGTTGTTGCAGCAGCAACAGCTCTTCTACAGTGGATTATGAATACCATTAATAACAAAATAACCTTCCACATTACAAGGGACATAAGGGAAGAGGCCTTTAAAAAAATAGAGATACTGCCTCTTAAATATATAGATAAGCATTCATATGGGGAAATAGTAAGCAGGGTGATTGCGGATGTGGACCAGTTTGCTGATGGGCTGCTTATGGGCTTTGCACAGCTTTTTACAGGAGTAATAACTATACTTGGAACACTTGCATTTATGGTGTCAATAGACTGGAGGATTGCCCTGGTTGTTGTAATACTGACACCTCTTTCGCTGTTTGTAGCCCGCTTTATAGCAGGCAGGACCTACACCATGTTCAAGCAGCAGTCCCAGATAAGAGGAGAGCAGACCTCATTGATAGATGAAATGATTGTAAACCAAAAGGTAGTTCAGGCCTTTTCGCATGAGGAGAAAAGTCTTGAAAGGTTTGATGAAATAAACGACCGTCTGGAGAAATGCTCTCTTAAGGCTACGTTTTTTTCTTCCATTACCAACCCCAGTACCCGCTTTATCAACAGCCTGGTTTATGCAGCAGTAGGTCTTACAGGGGCGCTAGCTGCAGTAAACGGTTCCATCACTGTAGGGGGATTAACCTGCTTCCTTAGCTATGCAAACCAATATACCAAGCCCTTTAATGAAATTTCAGGGGTTGTAACAGAGCTTCAGAACGCCCTCGCCTGTGCGGCAAGAATATTCCAGCTTATTGATGAGGAGCCTCAGGTTCCTGATGCCCCTGATGCAATCCCACTTGAAAAAGCTGACGGAAGCATTGATATAGAGGATGTAAGCTTTTCATATACGCCGGACACGAATCTTATAGAGGACTTTAATCTCAATGTAAAGCCAGGGGATAGAGTTGCAATTGTTGGCCCTACAGGCTGTGGTAAAACCACATTTATAAACCTTCTTATGCGCTTTTATGATGTAGATGGTGGAAGTATCATGGTAGAGGGAAATGACATCAGGCATGTAACCCGCAAAAGCCTTAGGAAATCCTATGGAATGGTGCTGCAGGATACCTGGCTGAAGGCGGGAACCATACGTGAAAACATAACAATGGGCAAGCCCCATGCTACTGAGGAGGAGATTATATCAGCTGCAAAAGCCTCACACGCCCACAGCTTTATAAAAAGGCTTCCCAGTGGCTACGACACTATCATTGGGGAAGATGGGGGAAGCCTGTCACAGGGTCAGAAGCAGCTTCTGTGTATTACAAGGGTGATGCTGTGTCTGCCGCCGATGCTCATATTAGATGAGGCAACCTCCTCCATTGATACTCGGACAGAAATTAAAATACAGGAGGCCTTTGACTATCTTATGGATGGGAGAACGAGCTTTGTGGTGGCCCATAGGCTGTCAACCATAAGAAATGCTGATGTAATACTTGTAATGAAGGACGGAAAGATATTAGAGCAGGGAAGGCATGATGATCTGCTTGACAAAGGAGGCTTCTATGCAAAGCTCTACAACAGCCAATTTGCCATATAGAATTAAGAGCTAAGTATGAAAATATAAGAGTTGATGCAAGAAAGCCCTTCTCAGATAATGATATAGTCTTTACTGATTTGGTATTAAACTGTAAATAAAATGTAAATACTATTTGGATGAAATTGACAAATGGGTAATGTGTATGTAAAATTTAGTTAATACGTCGAATCAATAAACTTAATTTGAAATGGCCGAATGCCGTAAGGCAGCGGGAGAACCAATTTTGGGGTGAAGCCACATGTGGCAGGAGACCTTCAACTCCTAACCCGTCAGCTAATCTCGTAGGCAGTGAAGGATATGTTATACTGCTGTTGTATATCTATACAACCAATATATGTTTTCTTTTCTGCCATTCCTATGGAATGGCTTTCTTTTTTTTATGCATATCCTTATTTTCTAGCTTCTTTTTAACTTTAAGAGCCTGCAGCTATAAATTCGTTCGTATTAAAATCAATCCATAAGGAAGGTGATAATCTAAGGCATAGTGCCAAAGACATTGATACTAAAGCAGTATTATATCATTAAAGGGGTGGAGGTTTTAATATTTATGGATTGGAGAGAAGAGCTTAAATGTAACGTAACAGATGTTGAGGGGTTAAAGGAGTATATAAGCCTTTCAGAGGATGAAAAGAAGCAAATAGGGGACATTATAGGAAGCTATCCCATGTCCATAACGCGGTATTACCTGTCGCTTATAGATAAAAATGACCCGAAGGATCCCATAAGAAAAATGTGTATACCTTCATATTATGAAATGGACATGGATGGAAGGTTTGACACAAGCGGTGAGAAACAGAACACCAAGGAGGAGGGACTGCAGCATAAGTACTCTCAGACAGCCCTGATATTATCAACTAATGTATGTGCCATGTACTGCAGGCATTGCTTCAGAAAGAGGCTGGTTGGACAGTCTGATGACGAGATAGCCAAGGCCTTTGACAAGATTTTTGATTATATAGTAGACCATAAGGAAATATCCAATGTGCTTATAAGTGGGGGAGATTCCCTTTTAAATAGCAACAAGGTTATTGAGTATTATCTAAAGAAGCTGTGCCAGGTACCTCATATTAAATGGATACGCTTTGGCACCAGAGTACCTGTAGTGCTCCCATCAAGGATATATGGGGATGAGGAGCTGTTATCAATACTTAAGAGGTATTCAGCCATAAAGCCTATATATTTTGTGACACAGTTTAACCATCCAAGGGAGCTTACAGAGCCTGCACGCAGAGCCGTAGAAAGCCTTATAGATATAGGTATTATAGTAAGCAATCAGACAGTACTGCTCAAGGGAGTAAATGACCAGCCTCAAGTTTTAGCTCAGCTTATTGATAAGCTTAATGAATATAAGATTATACCTTATTATGTGTTTCAATGCCGACCTGTAAAGGGAGTAAAGGCGCAGTTTCAAGTGCCTCTGATGGAAGGCTCCAGAATAGTTGAAAAGGCCAAATCAATGCTTAGTGGCCATGGAAAGAGATTCAGGTATGTTCTATCCCATGAAACAGGTAAAATAGAAATAGTAGGTAGATTATCTGACAGTGAAATGATTTTCAAATACCATCAGTCTAAAAATCCTTCAGACAGCGGAAGGGTTTTTATTGAAAGCCTTAAAGAAGAACAGTGCTGGCTTGCATAGAAAACTGTGCACACCTGGGTTACATCCAAATTAAAGGGCGGATTCTATTCCGTCCTTTTTACTAATATTAAGTATCTTATGGGTTGATTTTATATCGTAAAATATAGTATAAATCCATTTTAATTTTACATGATAATAGTATAATTAAGCTATAGCAAGAAAGGAGTGACAATATGACAGGCCTGAAAATTTCAGAGAACATAGTGAGTCTCAGGCATAAAAAAGGAATTACACAGGACCAGCTGGCTGACTTTTTAGGAGTTACCAAGGCATCTGTATCCAAATGGGAAAATAAGCAAAGCTGTCCTGATATATTACTGCTTCCACAGCTGGCAGCCTATTTTGACGTTACTATAGACCAGCTTATCGGCTATGAACCCCAGATGAGTCCGCAGCAGATACAGAAGTGCTATAGGGAACTGGCAAAGGACTTTGCAACTCTGCCATTTGACCAGGTAATGGGCAAGAGCAGAAAGCTGGTTAAGGAGTATTATTCCTGTTATGCATTTCTCCAGGAGATAGTTGTTTTGTGGATAAACCATTTTATGCTGTCCCCGGAAAAGGAGGTGCAGGAAGGTGTACTTAAAGAAGCAGATGAGCTGTGCAGCCATATTCTTTCTGCAAGTGGTGACATGGCATTATGCAATCAGGTTGTGGTGCTGAAGGCTATGATTAACCTCAATCAGGGAAGGATAAATGAGGTTATTGAAGCCCTGGAGCCAATAATAGATTCCAAAATGATAGCTTCACAGGCAGTTGGGGTGCTTACACAGGCATATCAGATATCAGGTGATTTGTCCAAAGCAGAGCTTTGCAGCCAGGTTTCCATCTATAATTATTTAGGGAGCTTGATAAGCAGCAGCATGGCACTGATTTCATTGAAGATGCAGGATTATGAAGCCTGCATGGAGACTATAGAAAGGTTAAGGCTGCTTATGGATATTTATGAAGTGCAGAATCTGAATCCCAACATAGCCCTTCAATTCCATTTTCAATGTGCCATGCTTTACTGTGTGCACAATAAGCAGGAGGAGGCTTTGGCAGAACTTGAAGTGTTTATTAAAGGTACCATTGCATTCATAGATAAGGGAATAAAGTTTCATGGAGATAAATACTTCAATCGCCTTGAAGAATGGTTTGACAACCTGGAATTAGGCAATGTACCTCCAAGAAATGAAAAGCTTGTAATTGAAAGCGTTATGCCTGCCTTGGATTTCCCAGTGTTTTCTCCTTTGTTTGAAAATGAAAAATATAAAGAGCTTAAAAAATTAATAGAAAGAAAGATAAAGGAAGTGTAATCATTATGAATATTAAAGAAATGCTACCATTTTTAATACCCCTTGTGCTGGCAGAATTTATACTGCTGTTTATAACAATAAGACATATATTAACTCACAACCACTATAAAAGAGGCAACAGGATACTTTGGCTTGTAATCGTAATTGTCGGAATGGAGTTTATAGGCCCCATACTGTATTTCCTGATAGGAAAAGAGGATGCATAAATGGACATACTCACACTTAAAAACGTATCAAAAAGCTTTTCTAGCCACAAGGTTATTGAGGACCTTTCCTTCAGTGTACCTGAGCATACCATATATGGCTTCATAGGGGAAAATGGAGCGGGCAAAACCACCACCATGAAGATGATATTAGGGCTGTATGGTACAGATAAAGGAGATATACATGTATGTGGTGAAAAAGTACACTACGGGCAGAACAGAACCAACCGCTATGTAGGATACCTTCCGGATGTTCCCGAATTCTATGGCTATATGACCCCGCCTGAATATCTTAGGCTTTGTGGAGAAATTACTGGAATAGGACGGGACGAGTTTAACAAGAGAATACCTGAACTGCTGGAGGTGGTGGGACTGGACAAGGCAACAAAGAGGATACAGGGCTTTTCAAGAGGAATGAAGCAGAGGCTGGGAATTGCCCAGGCCCTGCTAAATAAGCCCAGGCTCCTTATATGTGACGAGCCAACCTCTGCACTGGACCCTATAGGCAGGAAGGAGATACTGGATATTCTAAAGTCAGTTAAGGACAAAACTACTGTTATATTTTCTACCCATATACTATCTGATGTGGAACGTATATGCGACCAGATAGGGCTGCTCCATCAGGGAAGACTTGCACTTCAGGGAACGCTGGAGGAGGTGCGAAGGCTTCGGAGAAGCGACGGCTTTGAGGTGGAATTTAAAAATCCCATGGATGCACAGTCTTTTTTAGAGCTATATCCCGAAGGCAGGCATTCCGGAGGAACACAATTAATATATGATGGTAAGGATGAGGAGGATATGGCCTCTGCAATGAGACTACTTTGTGATAACCATATTAATCCCCTTAAGCTTGAGATGAGGGAGCCATCCCTGGAGTCCCTGTTTATGGAGGTGGTTGGCAAATGAGACAGCTGATAGCATTTATAAAAAAGGAGTTCATGGAGCTTTTCCGTACAGGAAAGGTATATATACTTTTTATATTGTTTGCCATATTCGGAATCATGAATCCAGCCATTGCAAAGCTTAGCCCCTGGCTGTATGAGATGCTTTCAGAAACTATGGAGGAGCAGGGAATAAAAATAACCGAGATAACAGTGACAGCATTAACCTCCTGGGAGCAGTATTTCAAGAACATGTCCGTAGAATTCATAGTCATTGTGGTAATGTTCTATGGAACCTTATCCTCAGAGCTGCAGAAGGGAACTCTTATAAACATGTTAACCAAGGGGCTTTCAAGGTGGAAGGTTCTTATAGCGAAGGCTGTAACGGCCATTGCAGCATGGAGTGCATGCTATTATCTGTGCTTTGGGATTACCTATGGGTATAATGCATATTTTTGGGACAATGGAATTGCAAGCAATTTGTCACTGGCAGCCCTGGGCTCCTACCTGTTTGGTATATGGCTTATTTCACTTATCATACTAAGCTCAGCCTTCATAAGCTCAGGAACAGGGGTGCTGATGTTAACAGGAGGCGGCTACATATGTGTAAGCCTTCTCAGCATGATACCTGACATAAGCAGATACCTTCCTTCAATGCTGACCTCCGGTATGGAGCTTCTACGTGGAGCATCAACTGCAGGGGATTACAGGGAAGCTTTTATTGTTACAAGCATTCTTATTATACTTAACATTTCTGCTGCCATAGCAGGGTTCAACAGAAAAAAAATATAAATGTACTATTATATGCTGCAGTCATACAAAGTGCTGAAAATCTTAAGAGAATCTTAAACTTTGGTAAATAAAGGCTTAAGGTTAAAAAACCTCCAGATTGATATAATCTATATATGCAATAATCTGGAGGTTTTATTATGGGTAAAAATAACAAAAGAAAGAAGCCGGGCTGTTTTATAAGACTTATGACAGCGGCATTTACGGTTATACTGATTTTTGTGTTATCAAGCTGGGCAGGTAAACAGCTAAATAGAAATGAAAATAAAAATGAGATATCATTAGTAGGAGCTCAGCAGCAGGTTAGCGCCTATGCTGAGAAAAACGATATCGATGTCAGCGAGTATCCAAAGGAGCTTTTAGAGCTGCTTGCAAGGAACAGCGAATGCGAAAGATTTGTAATTGAATATCCTTTAAAGAAGGATTATGATTATAAAATCGACTTAAGCGAGTATAAGAGAAGTAAGGAAGTGCCTCTGCTTATACAGTGGGATCAAAGGTGGGGATATAAAAGCTATGGAAATAACATGC
>JAEZLD010000165.1 GCA_023415335.1 Bacillota bacterium
GTGCCTGTACGTAATCTATTATTTCCTTAGTTATTATCTCACCAGGGCAGAGTATTGGAATTCCTGGAGGATAAGCCATTAGGAACTCTGAGGATACCAGACCTACACTCTCCTTAAGTGGAACTGACTTCTTATATGCATTAAATGCCTGCCTTGGATTGAGTACCCTTTCAGGAATTGAGGGTATATCCAAGCACTCCCCTTTAACAGGTCTTGAGCCATAATATCTGTTGCTGATTTCCCTTAATGCATTAAGAAGTGCATCAATGCTTTCCTTTGTATCACCAAAGGAGCCTACTGCCAGGGCATTATACAAATCTGACATTTCCAGCTGTATATGATAATCATCAGCAAGCATATGGTCGAGCTCATAGCCGGTTAAGCCAAGCCCTTTACAGGTGATTACCAGCTTTGTTGGATCGATGGCATATACTCCTGGTTGTCCTATGATTTCTTTTCCGAAGCTGTATAGCCCAGGTATTTTATTTATTTCCTCACGAGCATAGGTTATTAAATCTATAGCATAATCCATAAGCTCCTTACCCTTGGTGGCAATCTGCGCCCTTGCAACGTCTAAAGATGCCATGATAGGATATGAGGGGCTTGTGGTCTGCAGAAGGTTCATTACCTGTTGTACATGGTTAATGTCTATCCTATCACCCTTTACATGAAGGAATGAGCTTTGAGTCATGGAGCCAATTATTTTATGAGTGCTCTGTGCACACATATCTGCACCAGCATCTAAGGCCGATATAGGAAGACGGTCATTAAATCCAAGATGGGGACCATGGGCCTCATCAACAATAAGCGGAATGTTATGGCTGTGTACAATATCAGCTATTTTTTTAATATCTGCTGCAACGCCATAATAGGTTGGATTTATAATAAGAACAGCCTTTGCTTCGGGATGCTCCCTGAGGGCATTCTCTACGGTTTTCGGGGTAACGCCATGGGCAATACCAATGTTTTTGTCTATCTCAGGCTGCATAAACACAGGAACAGCACCACTGAGTATTATTCCAGCGGTTATAGATTTGTGAATATTTCTGGGAACAAGGATTACATCCCCATCACCAACAACGCTCATGACCATAGCCTGAAGGGCTCCCGATGTTCCATGTATAGATATAAATGCCATGTCGGAACCATAGGCATCGGCTGCTAGTTTCATAGCTTCTTTAATTGGACCAGTTGGGTGATGCAGACTGTCAACCAGCTGAAACACCGTCACATCAATGGAAAGGACATTTGTTCCTACAAAGTCTCTGAATTTATGATCCATACCAACTCCACGCTTATGTCCTGGAACGTGGAAGGGTATAGTGTTCCTATTATGATACTCCATAAGGGCATCAAATAGAGGCGTCTGATTTTGGTCCATTTTGTACAACTTAATATGCACCCTCCTTTTGGGTAAATTCTTTGTTAGATGTTGAAGCTCAACGGTTTATGTATTTTTCTAAAACCTTCTCTATTATAGAATAATGCATATAAAAATGCAATCAAAATATATGAAAAAAAAGGATAAAATAATAGCAATATATCAATAGATTTCTCCATTATTAAAAAGCAAGTAATAATTAAATTTGGGTATATTTATTAATTTAGCAGGAATGTTTAAAAATACTACCTTTTGGAAAAACTCTATATAAGCAAGCTATTATTAGGAGGTTAAGCAATATGATATCTGGGAATGTAAGAAAGAGCTGTGGAAAAAATGAAAGCTTCAGAACAAGAAAGCATGGAATGCTTCCCGCAGTTATTTATGGACAGCATAAGGATAACCTTAATGTAGAAATAGGAACCATGGAGCTTATAAATGAGATAAGAAAAAACGGAGAGCATTCGGTGCTTGAGGTGAATGTTGAGGGAAAAACAGAAAAGGTTATGGTAAAGGAGCTGCAGAAGGATCCTGTAAATCACAAGCCCATTCATCTTGATTTGCAGAGGGTTGAGTCCGGTCAGATGATACGCACAAGGATTCCTGTTATGATTACGGGGGATAAAAGCTTTAAAAACTCCGGTGATATTGTACATATACAACAATCTGAGGTGGATATTGAATGCCCTGCAGACATGCTGCCAAGGTATATTGTAACAGATGTTTCAAACCTGGGTTATGGCAATAAGGTATATCTTAAGGATCTTAAAGCCTCAAATGGAGTGAGTATAATAGGCAACCCGTTATCGGTGATTGTCTCCATAGGAAAATCCTCGGGAAACATAACTGAGGCTCCTAAAAAGGAGGAAACTCCTGTGGTAAACGCATAAAGGCATTAGGGGATGGCTTCCATAAGAGGCTATCCTTTATTATGTATGTGTGAATAGAGCAAAATTAATTTGAAATATGTCTTTATACGTATTAAAATACCATTGTATACTCATAGGAGGAGAGGAGGCAAACCAATGAATTATGAAAGCTTTTTAAAGCTTGAAATAGAAAAGACAGTTTTTGTAGAATTAAAGAAGGATACACCTTTTAAATCTGATTATATAACAGTTCTCCCTGCAGGCTTTTATCCAATACTTCCAAAGGATATGGTAAACATAGCAAGAGAGGGAAGTGGGAATATTCCCCTTCAGGCGCTATTAGACGGAATGCTGTATATGATTGCTTGTGACAAGGAATTTAAGTATAATGAAAGCTATATTGAGTGCTTGAAAAAGGTTGAAAATATAAAAAACTATATTATAATGAGAATTGAGCAAACTAGAAAAGATTACCATAAGGCTGCCCTAATATATGCAACAGCACTCAGCAGCATTTATCCTTCAAGGGTAAATGACCTTAACAGGGTATATGAGCTTGTGGAATATTCAAAGCTGAATCCAGGAGAGTTTATTGATAAGGAAATAAAATACAGTCTTGAAAAGGCAGTAGATGATTATCCTGACTATACTCCTACTTGTCTTTATCTTGCAGAGTATTACATAAACACCGACAGGGACAGGGCAAAGCTGCTTTTAAACAAGGCATTGACTAACCCAGAGAGCAGTGGAAGGGCTGCGGAGTTGCTTCATAGGATTAAGCTGGTGGAGGATTATGATAAGGCAGTTGAGCTGGTAAAGCAGGGACGTGGGCAAGAGGCACTTGAGACTCTGGAAGGAGTGCTGGAGAACAACAAGGAAAATCCTGATGTGAGATACTACACGGCAGTTGCATTAAGACAGTCTGGAGATTATGAAAAGGCATTAGTACTGCTTGAGGAGCTGGTGAAAAACTGTGCCCTTCCTGAGGTGCTATCAGAAGCCGGACTTAACTACGCATTTATTGGAGACTTTAAGGAGGCTCTTAAGAGCTTTGAACAGGCACTAGAAATGAAGCCTAAGGATGCAGAGCTTCTCTGCAATATAGGTGTGTGCAGGATTAATTTAGGACAGCTGGAGGAGGCAAAAGAGGCCATCAACAGGGCACATGCCTTAAATCCAATGGATGAAGTAATCAATAAGTGGCTAGAACAGATCGGGAACATTAAATAAAACATATATCTATAAGCATTGCATGTTTTAGGAGGAATCACCATGGATTATATGGAAATGTATAACAGATGGCTTGAGTTTGACAATGACACTAAAAATGAGCTAACAGGTCTTGAAACTCAGGAAATACAGGACAGATTTTATAAAGAGCTGGAATTTGGAACAGGAGGGCTGAGAGGGGTAATAGGAGCTGGTACAAACAGGATGAACGTGTACACAGTAAGAAAAGCTACCCAGGGTTTGGCAGATTACATAAAAAAGCAGGGAGTATATGAGCCTGCTGTTGCTATAGCCTATGATTCAAGGCGTTGCTCAGAGCTTTTTGCCAGGGAGGCAGGGCTTGTACTTTGTGCAAACTCCATAAAGGTATATGTATATAAGGAGCTTACTCCAACTCCAATGCTCTCCTTTGCTGTAAGAAGACTAAGCTGTACCGCAGGAATAGTAATTACAGCAAGCCATAACCCTAAGGAATACAACGGTTACAAGGCATACTGGAGTGATGGCTGCCAGGTAGCGGAGGACCGGGCAGATGGAATACTCAAGTGTATACTTGATACTGACTATTCTAATATAAGGACTATTAGCTATGATGAGGCTACCGCCAGTGGCTTATACTGCCAGGTTCCACAGTTTGTGGAGCAGGACTACATAAGCAGGGTAAAGGAACTTAGCATCAACAAGGAAGTTTTAAGGAATGCAGGAGACAGTCTTAGGATTGTTTATACCCCTCTTAATGGAACAGGCAACAAGCCTGTAAGGAGGATATTGAAGGAGCTTGGCTTTAAAAATGTATATGTTGTAAAAGAGCAGGAGAATCCTGACCCGGAATTTACAACACTTAAATATCCAAACCCTGAGGAGCACGATGCATTTACTCTGGCTATAAAGCTGGCCACACAGGAAAATGCAGACATGATCATAGGAACCGATCCCGACTGTGACAGGATAGGAGTGGTGGTAAAAAATAAAAACCGGGAATATCAGGTACTTACAGGCAACCAGACAGGCTCTCTTTTGACCTATTACATGCTTAGCCAGCTGAAGGAAACAGGGAAAATGCCTCAGAACCCAATGGTAGTAAAGACCATTGTAACTACGGAAATGGCAAAGGCAATATGCAGGGACTTTGATGTGGAGCTTATTGATGTACTTACAGGATTTAAATATATAGGTGAAAAAATAGAGGAGTTCATTGGAAGGAAGACATTCCTTCTTGGATATGAGGAGAGCTATGGATATTTGTCTGGTGACTTTGTAAGGGACAAAGATGCTGTCATTGCAGCCGCCCTCATATGCGAAATGGCAGCATACTACAAGCTTAAGAGAATGTCCCTTTATGATGCCCTAATCGAATTATATGAAAGATACGGATATTACAGGGAAAGCCTCCAGTCCATAACTATGAAGGGTATTGAAGGAGGTAATAGGATCCGGGAGATAATGGAGAATCTTAGAGAAAACACACCGGACGATTTTATAGGTGTTAAGGTTGTAAAGGTTAAGGATTATCATAAGTCCATAGAAAGAGACTGCATTAGCGGTACAGTATCAGCAATAAGCCTTCCAGTTTCTAATGTTATACAGCTTGTACTGGAGGATGGAAGCATTATAACTGCAAGGCCTTCAGGAACAGAGCCTAAAATAAAGTTTTACTTTGCAGCTATAGGTAAGGATGCTAAGGATGCTGATAAAAAGCTGGAGAACTTAAAACAAGTAATACTGGATATGGTAAAATGAGTAAGTATATGATAAGTGATGGAGGGATAGGAATGAAGGTACGTAAGGCAATAATACCTGCAGCAGGGCTAGGGACAAGATTTCTTCCTGCTACAAAAGCACAGCCTAAGGAGATGCTTCCCATTGTGGATAAGCCAACCATACAGTATATAATTGAAGAAGCTGTGGCATCAGGAATAGAGGAAATACTCATAATTACTGGAAGAAGCAAAAGAGCCATAGAGGATCATTTTGATAAGTCTATAGAGCTGGAGCTTGAGCTTAAGTCAAAGCACAAGGATGATCTTTTAGAACAGGTGGATTATATATCAAATCTGGCAGAAATATACTATATCCGCCAAAAGGAGCCTAAGGGACTTGGGCATGCAATAAGCTGTGCAAGAACCTTTGTAGGCAATGAGCCGTTTGCAGTGATGCTAGGCGACGATGTGGTAGATAATGACGTTCCATGCTTGAAGCAGCTTATTGATGTATACAATGAGTACAAGACAACAGTGCTTGGAGTGCAGGAGGTAGCCCCTGAGAATGTAGATAAGTATGGTATAATTAAGGGAATGCACATAGAGGGTGGAGTATACAAGGTAAAGGACCTGGTGGAAAAGCCGGAGATTGGCAAGGCACCTTCAAACGTTGCAATACTTGGGAGATATATTATTACACCTAAAATATTTGAAATACTTGAGAATACAACTCCTGGTAAAAATGGAGAGATACAGCTAACTGATGCATTAAAGGAACTGGTTGCACAAGAAGCTATGTATGCTTATACCTTTAAGGGAAAGAGGTATGATGTAGGAGATAAGCTGGGATTTCTTCAGGCAACTGTGGAGTTTGCACTAAAGAGGGATGATTTAAAGGAAGAATTCTTAGACTACCTTAAAGTTATTGTAAATGAACAGAATAAATAGTAGAATCTATTAGGGGGGATTTTCATAAGTCTTCCCTTATTTTGAGTGATAAATAGCCTTGGAGTTTTAACAAGGTTCTAAAATTTGTACATAGTATTTTACTAATCTTCAATATTGAAGTATAATACCAATTGTTAGATTATATTTTTATGCGAGGGAAAAAGATGAATAGCAGATTTAAAGTGGTATCCTTTATGTTAATAGACATTATATTTATAAATGCTTCTATATTTGTAGGATACTTTGCAAGGTTTTCATGGGACATACCCAGAGCTTATATGTATATATATTCTCAGAATGCTGTAGCAATCTCACTTATAATGGTAGCATGCTTCTGGGCATTTAAGCTGTATAAGAGCCTGTGGAAGTATGCCAGTGTAGACGAGCTTGTGTCAGTAATTTTGGCAGTTACCTGTGGCTCTGCATTATCCTTTCTTTATGGGCAGCTTTTAACTACAATAAAAGCAAGCGGCTTTACCATGAGGCTGCCAATAAGTGTATATCTTATGATGTGGGCATTTACCATTATGTCCTCAGGAGGAATAAGGTTCTTAATAAGAATGGCTTACAATCTGGAGCTTGTTCCAAAGGAGTCTGTTACGAAGAGTAAGAGGACTCTTGTGGTTGGGGCCGGAGATGCAGGTGCCATAATAGCAAAGGAAATGAAGAAAAGACCAGAGACCGGTTACCAGCCTATAGGCTTCATTGATGATGATTTATCCAAGAAGGGTAAGTATATCTATAACATACCTGTTTTAGGAAACCGGAAGGATATTCCGCAGATTGTGGAATCAAAGAATATTGAGCAGATACTTATTGCACTTCCTTCTGCCGATGAAAAGGATAGAATGGAGATAATGAACATATGCAGTGCAACTAACTGTAAGCTGAAAACACTTCCGGGAATATACGAGCTGATTGATGAGAATATAAGTATAAGCCAGGTTAGGGATGTGGAAATAGACGACCTTTTAGGCAGGAATCCTATAAAGCTTAATACTGATGAGATAGCAGTATATCTTAAGGATAAAGTGGTACTTGTAACAGGAGGAGGAGGTTCTATAGGCTCTGAGCTTTGCAGGCAGATAGCAAGGTTTTCTCCTAATAAGCTTCTTATACTGGATGATTACGAGAACGGAGCTTATGACATACAGATGGAGCTTAACTTTAAGTACCCAGAGGTAAAAAAAGAAGTAATCATTGCAAACATAAGGGAAAAATCAAGGCTGGATGAAATATTCGCAAGCTATAAAATTGATGTGGTTTTCCATGCAGCTGCTCATAAGCATGTTCCTCTTATGGAGAATAATCCAAAGGAAGCAATAAAGAACAACGTATTTGGAACCCTTAACCTGGTTGAATGTGCTGACAAGTATGGTGTAAAAAAGTTTGTGCAGATTTCAACTGACAAGGCAGTAAACCCAACCAACATAATGGGGGCAACAAAAAGGGTATGTGAGATGATAATACAGTCCATTGACAGAAAGAGCAAAACGGAATTTGTGGCTGTAAGGTTTGGCAATGTGCTTGGAAGCAATGGAAGCGTAATACCTCTTTTCAAGCAGCAGATAAAAGAGGGTGGTCCTGTCACTGTAACCCATCCTGATATTATAAGGTATTTTATGACCATCTCAGAGGCGGCCCAGCTGGTTATACAAGCTGGAGCTATGGCACATGGTGGTGAAATATTTATACTTGATATGGGGAAGCCAGTTAAAATATTGGATTTGGCAAAAAATCTTATAAGGCTGTCTGGTTTCGAGCCAGACAAGGACATAAAGATAAAGTTTACAGGCCTAAGGCCCGGAGAAAAGCTTTACGAGGAGCTGCTTATGGATGAGGAGGGCTTAAAGAACACTGCCCATAGTAAGATATTCATAGGTAAACCGGGAGAATATGATTTTGAGGAACTAAAAAAGGAGCTGTATACCTTCCATGACGCGTTGGAATCAGAGGACGAAGCTGTTTTCGATACCATGGAGCATATAGTGCCAACGTATAAAAGAAAAAAGAATGAAAAATAAATAATATTTTAGGATATTTTTACTGCCCTAGCGTAGGATATAATCAGAGGATTATATCCTACGCTAGGGCAGTATGTTGTTTAAGGATGTCCTTATTAGCAAAATCGACGATAGGACTGCTGTTACAGGTGTAGTGGGAGCAAGACCACAGTTTATGAAGTGTGCTATGCTATCTCCTATATTGAGAACACAATGTCAGGAGATTCTCGTACATACAGGACAACATTATGATGAGAACATGTCAGATATATTTTTTGATGAGCTTCATATACCAAAGCCGGATTATAACCTTAATATTGGCTCTGTCAGCCAGCAAGCTGCTTATACCTGTTGCTTACATAGTGGCAGGACTAAGAAGCTTTAATATGAGTATGCCAGAGGAACAGAACAGGTTACTGACAGACCATATCTCAAGTCTCCTTTTTTTACCAAGCCAGTCTGCGGAAAGAATTCTTAGGAATGAGATGGTAACGAGGCATATCTTTTTATCAGGGGATATAATGTATGATGCAGTCTTATGTTATTCCCATATTGCCCAGGAAAGAAGTGTGATAATCAAAAGACTTGGGATAGTTAAATAGGTAAGAAAAGCTATCAGCATCATAAATCCGGATATACTTCATAGCCACTATGCAACCAGCTACGGACTTCTTGGAAGGATGGCAGAGTTTCATCCGATGATAATATCTGCATGGGGAAGCGACATATATGATTTTCCTAAGGGATAAGCAAAGAAAAAGCTCCTTAAATTTATACTTTCCGGCTCTGACAGAGTATGTTCTACAAGCACAGCTATGGCACAGGAGCTGAAAAAATATTATAATGGAAGGGTGGCTATAACTCCCTTAGGAGTTGACATGGAGAAGTTCTGCTGTAAAAGTCCTGTGGCTGCTTCAGATATAGGAGGCCTTAGGGAAATAGTGAAGGATGAATATAATGGGGTACTATTTAAGATGCAAAATATAAACGACATGGTTGACAAAATAGATAAAATGCTTGAAGATAAGGAGAGAATGAAGCAATACTCTTTAAATGCTATTACCCTTGTAACGGAAAACTACAATTGGAATGATACAGCAGGAATTAAGGAAGCTATATATAATGAGTTAGTACGCGAATAAAAAAACAACCAGTGTGAGACTCTGCACTGTCTAGTGGTCAGCATAACTAAAGAGACTTTATATGAAACAGTGAGTTTTAATAAAGTTTATTGTTTTATTGATTGGACAAGCTAAAGAAATTTAAAGTACTAAATAATAACAGGGCTTAGGAGGGATGTTAAGTGTTTTTAAGAAGGATTTTTAATATTCTTCTGTATGTATTTGTAATGATAGTACCGGTTATGCCGCTTAAATCCAGGATAAAGGGGATACCTATGGCGCCGGACTTTGTAATAGGAGGACTGCTTATACTTACAGGCTTTCTTATACTGGCAATAGATTTTAAGAATACCATGGAGGGCATAAGAAGGCTTATGAAAAGCCGCTATATGGCAGTATTGTCAGCTCTGGTGGTGTTGTTTGGATTTTTTTCTATTGTATCTCTTTCATATGCAGGAAGCAAATCCCTTACAATAAGTGAGACCATGAGGTTTGCGGAATATGTGCTTATATTCTATTTCATACTGCTATACTGCGGAAAAAAGGAAATAAAAAATGTATGCATACTGCTTTTATTAACCCTTTTGGCAGCTGGATTTTACGGACTGGTGCAGTTTGCACTGGGAACCTCAGAGTTTGCTAATTTTGAACTTCTTCCAGGAAAGGGAAGAATTTATTCCACCTTTGTAAACCCTAATTACTGGGGGGCTGCCGTAAACCTGGTGATATTTGTACCTATGTGCTTTGTTTTTGAGAGAAAAAGCTATGGAAAGGGATATATGGCGGGAGGCATACTATACTTTCTTGTAATGCTATCTAACCTGATACTCTCCTTTACTAAGGGTTCTTGGCTTGGTTTTACTTTAGGAGCGTTTGTGATATTTATTATAAGGTATAGAAGAGGACTGATATACCTTGCTGCCGGAGGGGCAGGAGCCGCCTTCATAGGTAAGATAAGAAACTATTTTATTGATGCTGTGACCTCAAAGACTCATTCCCTCAGCACAAGGGTTAGCCTTTGGAAAACAGGGCTTAAAATGTTTCAGGAGCATAAGCTTACTGGAGTGGGGAATGGTAATTATAACTATTATTACAACCAATATATAGAAAAGTACCCTGAGCTAAAGGTTCCGGGGGATGCATATACTGTTCATAACTCCTATATAAAAATGCTTGCAGAGCTTGGCATATTTGGGGCTATAGGTTTCACAGCTATTTATATTATGCTTGCAGGAATTGCAGTGAAGGTATATAGGAATTCTATAGGAAGCCTTAAGATATTGTCCCTTGCCCTTATAGGCTTCTGGGCGGCATATCTTTTCCAGAATTTCTCTAACAACCTTATATTCATACCCCAGCTTAATGTGTTTGCATGGATAGTCAGTGCAGCAATATATAAATGTTATATTTTACAAAACGAGGAGAGAGCTTGATGGATGCATATGTTGAAAAAATAAAACCTGAGTGCAGCAGGGTTGCTGTTTTTGGACAGGGGTTTGTGGGACTGCCATTATCCCTGAGCTTTGCCATGAGGGGCTGCAACGTCACTGGTGTTGATGTAATAGAGGACTTAGTATCAGATATTAATAATGGAATAACCCATCATACAGAAAAATATAAGGGTAAGGGCATACAGGAAATACTAAGGGAACAGCTTAGGTCAGGCAGATACAAGGCTACAGATTCTATGCAGGAGGCCATGAGGAAATGCAGTAATGTAATAGTTACTGTGGGAATACCTATACTAAATGGAAAAGAGAGCTATAAGGAACTGGATTCCTGTATAGCTGTCATAGGGGAAAACCTTAAAAAGGATGATCTTGTAGTAATAAGAAGTACTGTGATACCAGGCACTACTGAGGAAAGAATTCTCCCAATGCTAGAGAAAAAATCGGGACTTAAGGCAGGAGTTGACTTTTACCTGGGCTATTCATCTGAGAGAATTGCAGAGGGAAATGCCTTTGAGGAGTTTGCACACATGCCTACTATATGTGCAGGAATAAATGAGGAAAGCTCCTATAGAACAAAGGAGCTGCTGTCCATTGTCTGTAAGGAGGAGGTGCACATTGCCAGTAACATAAAGGTGGTTGAGACAGCAAAGGTATTTGAGAACGTGCAGAGGGATGTAAACATAGCAATGGTACAGGAATTTGCAAGGTTTGCAGAGGGCATGGACATAGACATATTTGAGATAATAAAGCTGGCTAACACTCATAAGAGGGTAAAGCTTCTTACCCCTGGACCTGGAGTAGGAGGGTACTGTATTCCTAATGCATACTATTATTTAAAGCCTAAGGCTCAGGAAACGGGTGTAGAATTGGAACTGCTGGCACTTTCCAGAAAGAAGAACGAAAGCCTTCCTGAAATAATGGTAGGCATGCTGGAGAAGGAATTGGAGAGAAGAGGCATGAAGCTTCATGGGGCCAAGGTTGCTGTTTTGGGAATAGCAATGAAGGATTACTCCAACGATGACAGAATCAGTCCTCCTATACACATTATTAAAAGGCTGCAGGAGCTTGGCGCAAGGGTAAGTGCATATGATCCGGTGGTTCCATCACAGTATGACTTCAAGGTTTCAACACTTAAGGAGGCTTTGGAGAATGCAGATGGTGTTATGATACTTGCGAAACAGGATGAGTTTGATACAATAACTCCCCAATACCTTATTGGACAAATAAATAAAAATGCTGTTATTGTAGATACTAAAAACCTGTTGACCAGGTTTAAAAAGGTGCTGACATATAATGGTATAAGCTATAGATCCATATAGTACTTTCTTTATAACGGGGTTGCCTTTAAATAGAAACCAATGTATATTAAGAGCAGTGAGGTTCCGCTAATGGAATGAGCTTTATATACCTGGGAGTAATTGGGGGCAGCTCCATTTGTATTGGAGGATATGCCTTTGAAACTGCTTTTTTAACCCAGTACTTTCCACCAGAGGTAGTGGCGCCTCAAAGCCGTATATATGAATTTGCCAAAGAGCTTAAGGGGAGAGGCCGTATGTGATATCCTCCTTTGACTGTACAGTTATTCCTCTGAAGAATATAGAACTGTTTAAAGGAGCACTTCCTTCAAAGATGTTTGAAGCTATGTCATGCCAGGTGCCTATAGTGCTTTCGGCAGATGGTGAGGCGCGAAGGCTTTTAGAGGGGGCAGGAGGAGGAATATATGTAGAGCCTGAGAGACCTGGGCTTATGGCCCAGGCTATACTGGAGCTGTATAAGAATCCTTCTCTTAGTAAGGCTATGGGAAGCAGCGGCAGGTGTTTTGTGGAAAGGAATTATGAGAGGAAGTCTATTGCCATCAGGCTGGAGAAAATAATAGAGGGACACATTAAGTAGATCGGGAGGAGAGTATATGAATGTACTTCACATAATAAGCGGAGGAGAAAAGGGAGGTTCAAAAAACCACCTGCTTTCCCTGGCAGAGGGATTAAAACTAAGGGAAGGTATAAGATGCATAATAGTATGCCTCCTTAATGGCCCATTATATGAGGAGGCAAAGGCCAGAGGACTTGACATAAGGCTCATACCTCAGAAAAGCAGGCTGGATTTAAGCTGTATAGAGGGGATAAAGAAAATTTGCCAGAATGAGAATATAGACATAGTAAATTGCCATGGAGGCAGGGCGAACTTTGCCGGTTATTATCTTATGAAGAAATACAAGGCTATATATGTAAGCACTATACACAGTGACTATAAGGAGGACTACAGAGGAAATCTTTACAAAACCATTGTGTTTTCAAATCTGAATAAAAGGGTGCTAAAATCCTTTGATTATTATATAACCGTATCCCAAAGTTTTAAGGACATGCTTGTGGATAGAGGCTTTAACCCTCATAAGATATTTGTGGTATATAATGGTATAGACTTTTCTAAGGCTATCAAAAAGCTGGACAGAGGCTGCATAGTGGAGGAGAAGGGGTTACCTACGGCTGCAAGCTATGTAACCTTTGTGGCAAGGTTTCATCCTGTGAAGGGTCATAAGGTATTTCTTGATGCCTGCAGTATGGTGCTAAAGGAACTTAGGGACGTGATATTTATACTGGTAGGAGACGGTTCCATCAGAGTAGATCTGGAAGCCTACTCCAGAGAGCTTGGCATAAGTAACAGGGTTTTCTTTGCAGGCTTTAAGAAGCCGGATGAATATATTTATATATCTGATTTTACAATAGTAGCCTCATATACTGAAAGCTTTCCACTGACAATATTGGAATCAGCAATGTATAACAAAACGGTGGTATCCACTGAGGTTGGAGGAGTAGATAAGGTTATAGAAGATGGTGTTACCGGATATCTGGTAAAGCCGGGAGACAGTAGGGCAATGGCAGATAAAATGCTTACACTGCTAAATGATGGGACAATCTGTAGGAGGCTTGGAGAAAGCCTTGGGTATAAAGCAAGGAAGAGCTTTGGAATTGATAGCTTCCTGGAGCAGTACATGCTTATATACAACTCAATTATATAGTTACTGGAGGATAAAATGGAGAAGGAGAAATATCTGGGAGTGGATGTGTGCTGTCTGGATATGAAGACAGCAATAGATGAGGTAGACAGAATAATAGAAAGAAGGGTTCCATCCTTTGTGGTGGCCATAAATCCTGAGAAGCTTATAAAGGCAGATAATGACCCTCAGCTTAAGGAGCTTCTAAACTCAGCAACCATACAGATTGCTGATGGAGTTGGGGTTCTTATGGCATCAAAACTTAAGGGGGGACATATAAAAGCAAGGGTTACCGGAATAGATTTAATGCAGGGAATATGCCGCAGGTCAGCAGAGAAGGGCTACAGGGTATTTCTGTTGGGTGCTAAGCCGGGAGTGGCTGAAATGGCAGGTCAGATACTTAAGGAAAGATACAAGGGACTCAGCATAGTAGGAGTGCAGGATGGATATTTTAAGGATGATAAGGAAGCTGTATACAAAATCAAGAGTGCTTCCCCGGACGTAGTATTTGTTGCTATGGGAAGTCCCAAGCAGGAGTACTGGATAAAGAAGAACATGAATGAAATTGGGGCTTCTCTCTATATGGGAGTGGGGGGAAGCTATGATGTAATATGTGGAAACATACAGAGAGCTCCCCAGTGGATGTGCAAGGCAGGGCTTGAGTGGCTGTTCAGGCTTATGAAGGAGCCTTGGAGGTATAAAAGGATGCTTGTACTGCCAGGGTTTCTTATTAAAGCAGCATTAAGGAAGGAATAATTTTTGTTATTCTACATGAATGACAGGCCCTGTTTATGTCAATAATTTCAGAAATACGAATTAATATCTTGTTTGTTGAAAGCACAGGGTGGTTGCTTTATAATAAGTGGATAGCATGTTGAAAGGAAGAAAATTCATGGAAGTTAATAATAAAGGAAAGTTCAATCTTAAGAAGGCTACCTTTTATGTCATGATAATACTAGCATTCAGCAGGGTTCTTGGAATGGTCAGGGAAATGGTCATAGCCAATACATATGGAAGTGGAATGCAATCTGATGCCTTCTATGCTGCCTTTACCATACCTGATTTGATGTATGATCTTTTGGTAGCAGGAGCCTTAAGCTCAGGCTTTATGCCTGTGTTTAATTCCTTTCTTTCTAGGGATGATGAGGAAGGGGCATGGAAATCTGCTAGTGTTTTCATTACTGTTGCAGTGATTTTTATATTATCCTTTAATGTCATTGGTGTCCTATTTGCCCAGTGGCTTGTGCCGCTTGTATCATATGGAAGCCTCAGCGACCCTGAGGAATTTGCACTTACAGTAAAGCTTACACGTATAATGTTTTCTGCAGTAACCTTTACTGTGCTGGCAGGGGTATCTAAGGGAATACTGGAATCCTATAAGTCTTTTGTTGTCCCAGCCTTAGGACCTGTGATTTACAATCTTGGTTTTATATTTGGAGCAATAGTACTAGGAAGGTTTTTTGGAATAGAAGGCTTATGTGCAGGTGTAGTTATAGGAGCCATAGGCAATTTATGTATACAGCTGCCTAAATTTACGAGTGTTGGAAGGCGTTTTAAGCTCAGCCTTGATACACATAACGAGGGGTTTAAGGAAATGATGATGCTTATGATTCCTGCCCTCATAGCATTAGCTGTAAACAGACTGAACCTAGTAATAAACCAGAACGTTGTATCCTTCCTTGAAGAGGGTAGCCGTACAGAGCTCAGATATGCTCAGAGGCTAATGATGCTTCCGGTAGGTATATTTGGTGCTGGAGTTATGACGACCATATTCCCTACTATGAATGCACAGATAGCAACTGAAAGATATGAGGACTTTAAGGATACCCTGTCCCAGGGAATAAGAAATGCCCTTTTCCTTACAATACCCAGTGCAATAGGGCTTATGGTACTTAATTTTCCTATTGTAAGGCTTCTGTTTTTAAGCGGTAAGTTTACAGAGTATAATGTTTCAAAGACTGGCCTTGCACTTTCTTTTTACGCCTTTGGAGTAATTGGTAATGCAATAGTTCCTATACTTATAAGAGGCTTTTATTCAAGGCACGATACAAAGACTCCACTTGGAGTAGGTATACTGGTGGTGCTTGCCAATCTGGTGCTTAATATAGCTTTTGTAAAGTACACAAACCTGGGAGTAGGAGGAGTAGCTTTTACAAGCTCTGCAGTGGCATTTCTTGAGATGGTAGTACTTTATGCTATACTTTCAATAAAGATGCATGGTATGCGGGGCAGGGAGATTTTAACCACAGTATGGAAAGCTTGCATAGCTGCCTTTGCTATGGGAGGAGCAGCATATGTAGCTTCTGAATTTGTTGAAGGTAAGCTTGGAACTGCTACAAAAACGGCACAGCTTATTGATGTTGTGGTGCCTGTAGGCCTGGGCATATTGGTTTACTTTATAGTTGCCTCCATTTTAAAAATGCCAGAGCTGGAATTCTTCCTGGGAGCTATTAAGAAAAAAATAAAAAGAGCATAGAATTAGTATGAAGGAAAGCAGACATGCATGAATAAAGCATGTCTGCTTTTTTATCATAATACGTTAAATATTGAATGATAAGAATTTTTATTAATCCGAAATAGTCTCTAAAATTATAACCTCCTCTTTACTGACTCATACTGTGATTATGGATAATAAAGTCTCATAAAGGCAAAATAATTATTAAAGGAAAGATGATTTTAATAATAACAAGGAGGCTTATATATGGCGACTGAAAAAAGAGGATTATCACCCGGTGCTTATGAAGGAGTGAAGGGTGAGGACTATATGCCCTTTGTTCCTGTAGATGAGGTAATGCCAGAATTTACACTCTGGTCAGTGCTTATTGGGTGTATACTGGCAGCTCTGTTTGCAGCAGCTAATACCTATCTGGCTCTTAAGGTTGGCCTTACAATAGCTGCTGGTATTCCAGCGGCTATTCTGGGAACCGGGCTACTTAAATTTGTCCTAAAGAGAAATAACATACTTGAAGCCAGTATGGTATCCTGTATTGCGGCTATGGGAGAATCTTTAGCAGGAGGAATAGTGTTTACCCTGCCAGCAATAATAATATGGGGTATGAGGCTGAATTTCATGTCAATAGTACTCATAACCCTTTTGGGAGGGCTTCTGGGAATACTGTTTGTAGTTCCTGTAAGAAGGTATCTTACCATTGAAGAGCACGGCAAGTTGGCTTTTCCTGAAAGTATGGCAGCCTCTGAGGTGCTGGTTACGGGAAATCTGGGAGGCTCAGGCTTTAAATCAGTGCTCGCTGGCATATTAGGAGGAGGAGCATATAAATTCTTTTCAGGAGGACTGAGGCTCTGGCATGAAAGTCCTACCTGGTATATAAGGCTTACTCAGGCCGGGACTCCTATATATGAAACATATTTTGGAGTGGATGCTCTTGCATCACTGGCAGGGGTTGGATTTATAGTAGGAATTGAGGCAGCCATGGATATGTTTTCAGGTGCTTTCATTGCAACATTTGGGCTGATTCCTCTTATAAAGTTTGCAGGACAATCTGGACTACTGGCTATATATCCAGGAGACATACCTATCGCAGAGATGGGAGCTACTGCCATAAGGTCCAACTATGTAAGATATATTGGAGCCGGGGCCGTAGCTACAGGCGGTTTCATAAGCCTTGCAAAGTCACTTCCCACAATAATCAGATCCTTCAAAGCTGCCATGCAGGGTATTGGCGGCGGAGGAGGGGAAAATAAAAGAATGGATATGGATTTACCTATGACTTGGGTAATAGGTGGAGCAGCTCTGGTATTTTTCTTAACCTGGCTGGTTCCCGTGACCTCCTTTGGCTCTATAGGAATCGTGGGGGCAATACTTGCAGTGCTGTTTTCTTTCTTTTTTTCAGTGGTTTCCGCAAGAATATGCGGAATAATAGGAGCTACCAACAATCCTGTATCTGGAATGACCATAGCCACACTGCTGTTTATAACCTCAGTGCTTAAGGCCATCGGAAAGACCGGTGATGCCGGAATGGTAGCAGCTCTTATGGCTGGAGCAGTAGTATGTATTGGAACAGCTGTATCAGGTGGAACAGGCCAGTCCATGAAGACCACCTTTATAATAGGAGGGACACCAAGAAAGGTTAATATAGGAATGTATCTGGGAATAGTAGCAGGAGCACTGGCTGCAGGAGGAACCCTTCTGCTTATGGACAGTGCTTATGGTATAGGCAGTGAGGAGGCAGCTGCTCCCCAGGCTACTCTTATGTCTATGGTGGTAAAAGGGGTTATGACAGGACAGCTACCCTGGGCCCTTATACTGGTGGGAGCAGCCTTTGGAATAATGTGCAACTTCATGAAGGTTTCCATACTGGCGGTAGCACTGGGAATGTACCTTCCTATTAATCTAAGCGCCGGGGTGCTTGTAGGCGGAATTGTAAGGGTGCTTGTAGATAGGAAATATAGAAACAATACTGTCCTTCACAAGAAGCAGGTAGAAAAAGGTATACTTCTAAGCTCAGGCTTTGTAGCAGGGGACGCGCTCATTGGCATAATTATTGCCCTTCTGGCAGGGCTTAACCTATCCTCATCCATTGATATAGGCTCAAGATTCCTAACAGGACTTACAGGTAACAGTTGGTTTTCACTGGCTACCTTCCTGGTATTTGCTGTATGGCTATATAGGTATACAACCAGAACCATCAAGGAGGAATGATGAGTGCATAAGTCTGTTTTAAAGGGGAATACCGAAAGGAATCTTCTATACTACGTTCCGGAAAAAAAGCATATGGATTTCAAGACAAAGGAAGGAAAGGTTTTACTCATATTCAAGCATAAAGGTCCTGTAGAAAGAGTGTTGCAATGGCTATTTAGAAAACCATTGATTACTGATATCGAACTTGATTCTATTGGAAGCAGAGCATGGTTTTGCATGGATGGACATAACACCTTATATGATATAGGGAGGATATTAGAAGAAGAGTTTGGTGACCAATGCCGGCCAGTGTACAAAAGGCTTGCTGTGTTTATCAGGTATATGGCTGCACAAGGCTGGATAACCTTGAAAAACATATAAGTAATAAGAAGCAGAAAAGTAATATAGGTAAAAGGATGGCAGCATACAGGTGGCACCGAATCCGTCAGCTGTTACTGCCATCTTACTCTTGGAGGTGGAAGAGATTTATTTTTTTATCTTCTTTAGTTATGAAAATATTTATGCTATAATACCCATGCACAAATACATAATATATTCGAGGTAACAGGGGGATATTAAAATGCCGTATGAAATGATTTTTCTATGTATTGCAGGATTTGTTGCAGCTTTTGTTGACTCCATAGCAGGAGGAGGGGGACTTATAAGCCTTCCAGCATTTCTCCTTGCAGGTGTCAGTCCGCAGCTTGCATTGGGAACCAACAAGCTGGCAGCCAGTATGGCATCGTGTACAAGCTCTATTAAATATGCTATGTCGGGAAAGGTAAACTACAAGCTTATTAAGTATACTGCTCCATTTACACTAGTTGGTGCGGTGCTTGGAGTTAATGTAGCAGTAAGAATAAATGAAGATTTCCTTTATACAATGGTACTTATACTTGTGCTTGTTGTGGGGGTATATACCCTGTTTTCTAAAACCGTTGGACTTGAGGATAACTTTAAGGAGCTTAATAAAAAAAACGTAGCCATAGGAGCGGTTTTGGCTTTTGGACTGGGTTTCTATGATGGCTTTTTTGGACCTGGGACAGGCTCCTTCCTTATATTCGGACTCATAAGTATATTCGGCTTTAATTTTATAATGGCTGGAGGTAATGCAAGGGTGCTTAACTTTGTAAGTAATATAACAGCCCTGATTACCTTTGCAATCTTTGGTAAAATAAATTACTTGATAGGACTGCCTGTAGGAATATTTATGATTGCTGGAGCCTATATGGGAACCAAAATGGCAATAAACAAGGGTTCAAAGCTTATAAAGCCTATTTTTGTTACTATGTCTTTGGCAGTAGCGGTAAAGATGCTGTATCAACTATTAGTAAAATAAAAACAAGTAAGTAAAAGTTAATGATCAAGGTGTAAGCCTTATATATTGAAAGCATGCTTAATAATGGGCATGCTTTTTTGGATTGTAGAGTGCAATCAGAGAAATACTTTGAGCTTTGAATGTTTTAAGTATAAATTTTATATATATGTAAAATATTTACTATACATTTATTGACAATATCGATATTCGAGAATACACTATAAATAAGCTATGTCGATATTCGAGAGCAGGAGGTGGGGCTTATATGCCAAGGGCAAAATTTCAAACGTTAACCGAACAGATGTATTATATACTGCTTTGCCTAAGCAGTGAATGCTGTGGCATGGACATTATGGATAAAGTACCTGCCATGACGGATGGTAGGGTGAATGTTGGTTCTGGGACGCTCTATAATCTGCTGGAACAGTTTGCCGACGATGGAATGATTAGGGAAACAAAGGCTGAAGGCAGACGCCGAAGCTATATCCTTACAGATAAAGGACGAGAGGCTTTGGATAATGAACGTAAGCGTCTTTCCTGCCAGGTTTCAGATTATTACCGTATTTTGGGGAAGGGTGATATGGAATGAAGGACAAAAAACGCCGGCTTGAGCTCTTTTCAATCTATGACCACACAGGAATTGAAACGCATCTGGAAAATATGGCAGCAAAGGGGTGGCTGCTTGAGAGCATTTCACCCTTTGTGTGGATTTACCGCCACATAGAACCCAGGAAACTGCATTTTGCAGTTTCCTATTATCCAAAGGCAGACGATTATGATCCAGAGCCTTCTGAAGCACAGAAGACCTTTCATGACTTCTGTGAACATTCAGGATGGATACTTGCCGCAGGCTTTAATAAGATGCAGATATTCTATAATGAAAGGGAAAATCCAATACCCATAGAGACAGACCCTGTAACGCAGGTGAATACAATACACAAAGCAATGAAAAAGAGCCTATTGCCTA
>JAEZLD010000094.1 GCA_023415335.1 Bacillota bacterium
ACAGGCATGTTTCTGATAATCCTGAAAGGTACTCCAAGTATAAATCTTATGTATGCTAATACGTTCTTGATAACTTAACATTGCTTTCGAATCCTTTTTCCGCTTTTCTTTCAATAGTGCACGTTCCGCCTTCTGGTCATCATATTTTGAATGACCGATTGCCATTTTTGACTTCAATTTCATTTCCACCTGATGAACCAATGATTGATGTTTCTTTTCTCTGTTACGAGCCATTTTTACCACGTCCTTTGATTGTATTTATAAGTTAAAGCTGAGCACGCCCAATTTATTTAAATCACAGGGCATAGTGATTATTACTCCTAAGGATACAGTCAAAGGGTATCCAGCCTGACCATTATTAGCGGAGTGATTTTTAATGGTCTACAATCTCCCAAACAATGGTTTGTTCTATAAATTTCAACTACAGATACGTCTTAAGTCAAGAGAACTTCGTTCTCTCTTCTTTTCTTCTTCAGACCGCCGGTTTACCGGCAATAAGGTTTTACCAGCTAACTGATATTGCCTTATAAAATAAAATATAAATTTTATTTTCAGCCTGGTTGTTTCATTTGTTTGTTATTTTTAAATGTTTTTGTTTATTTTGTTTTCTCCTTTCATCATATACAAAGTCAATATGCCATTATCTGGGCCACGATATTTGAAAATACAAAAAAAGATAACCGTTTACTCGAAGATGGAACGAGTAACCGTTATCATTTCTGATTTTGGCGGTGTATACTTTGTTGAGGAGGTGTAGAGGGTACACTTTAGAAGCATTTATTGACTTACTATTTCGGCAAAAGTATAATAAGATAAATTTACAATTTGTCGCTGATTATTTAGTCAAACAAAAGTTATTGTCATAAAAGAATTTAAGATTAAAAATACGATAAATGATTATTTGAAAAGTCGGATAGTTGCATTTCTTTTCTGCTATCATTTAATCAAAGGGGGAGCATAAGATGAATCTCATTGAACAACTTAACCGTGCAATTGGGTATATTGAGTTGAACCTGACTGATGCAGAAGCATTGTCGTCTGTAGCAAATGTAACATCATATTCGTCATATCATTTTCAACGTATATTCAATTACCTTACAGATATGCCACTTTCAGAGTATATAAGGAAACGCAAAATGTCAGTTGCGGTTGTGGACCTGCAAAGAGGAGATAAGGTAATTGATGTTGCTGTAAAATATGGATATAATAGCGCAGATAGCTTCACAAGAGCATTTGAAAGGCAACATGGTTTCACTCCAACAATTGTTCGGCAGGATGGTGTGAAGTTTCAGATATATCCGCCTTTGACTTTTCAAATTCAGATTAAAGGAGTGCAAAAAATGACATGTAAGATTGAAACAAAAAGTGCATTTGAAATGTTCGGTATTTATGGCGAAATAAGTTCCGATATGGAGAAAGCATTTGATGAAGTACCAATGTTTTGTAAGCAGTGTGACGATGATGGTTCGGTTGACGAAATGAATAACTTATTGGGAGAAGAACCTGATACTATGCTTCATGCAGCACTGTATGACCACACGGAGACCACCTTTAAGTATATGATATGTCAGCATGTACCAGAAGCTATGGATATTCCGAAACGATTTACCATACTACATGTTCCGGCTATGACATGGGCCATATTTTCAGTGGACGACTGTGAGATGCAAAATATGTGGCGACGAATCTATGCAGAATGGCTTCCAACATCAGGTTATAATCTGGTGGGAGATATCAATTTCGAAATGTATTACGGCAAAGCAGATAATCCGAGAGGTGAAATCTGGATTCCTGTTGAGCCTCAATAAAGTTATTCAGGGGCAGGAGCTATAAATTTATATGGCTCCTGTCTTTTATTGTGGCATTGAGATTGGAATGAGTTTATAATAAGATGATTACAAATTCAATTTATAAGGTAAAAAATAGCACACATTCCATGTGTGCAAGGTTGTGTGCAGATAAATAACAGAAGCCGCAAACCTCCTATTTATCAGTATTTGTGTGTGCGGGGATTTGTTCGAATCCACACTCCGGCCTATAAGTCCTTGGGGGATATTGTTGATATGATAAGAGAGACTAAATTGGGCCCCTTTGTCTAACCAAAGGGGCCCAATTCACTGATTGGTGGTTTTAATTTTATCTTATATCCGCATACACGAGACTATGCTTTGCACACAGGGAATACCTCTAGTGCTATGTCACTTAAAGGGTAGGTAGAGCAGGGATGAATCCAGCCGAACTTTTTATCTGCTTCCCGTCGGCCATCTGCACCCTCTGGTATATAAACATTACCAGATATCAGACGGCTATGACACCAGCCACACTCACCAGAGCGGCAGTTAGAGGGTACACGTATGCCGGCAGCTTCCATAGCCTGCAGGAGGCTTTGCTCAGAGGGGCACTTAACTATCTGGCTTTTTCCATGTATCCAAACGGTGATGCTGTACTGAGCTCCGGATTTATCAGCAGGATAGGCTGTATCATGAGTTGGGTCACCATACTCTCCGGATAACTCAAAGCGTACACGGCGATGGGGCAGATTGAGCTTGGCAAGCTCACTTTCCAAAAACCTGTACATAGCCTTTGGTCCACAGACGAATATGGAGTAGTCGTCTTCAGGTGCATATTTCTTAATCAGGTCAGAGGTAATGAATCCATGTTCGAAGCCTTCAGAGCTCTCATCTGAGAGAACATGCACAATCTTGACCTTTCCATTTGCACGTGCTACAATGGCGTCTAGCTCGTCCTTAAGGAGTATACTATCCTTTGTACGGCTGCCATATAAAATGGTCAGGTTGAAATCCTCTATACCGTCTGCAATGGCACTTGCCATTGAAATGAAGGGGGTTATACCGCTGCCTCCGGCTAAGGCAATAACGTTTTTTGCATCACGCAAGGACTGATAATAGAAATCTCCTAAGGGTGCGGAAATGGTAAGCGAAGTGCCTACCTCCCAATGAGTCGGAATGTAGGCGGAGGCAAAGCCTTTAGGGTTATACTGTATTGTGAGAGTGTAGCTGTTATTAGTTTTCCCTAAAGCAGCCTTAGGACGGGAGCAGAGGGAATATGGCTTGCTGAGAATAGCACCGTGAATTTCAAGGTCAACAGATACATACTGACCGGCACGGAAATAGGCTAAGGTGTTTGTCCCTTTGGCTTCGTCCGGCACAAGTATATAAGATTTTGCATTTTGGTGATTAATAATCTTTGACACCTTGCAATGTTGTGCGTAAGGGTGCAGATCTGCAGCCAGACGATTAGCATTAAATATAGAAACTGGCATATTATCTGGAGCAGCCTCAATTTGTGCATTGCGGGTCTTTACCTCACCGAGAAATGCTCCTACGCCTAAGCCCTTGAGGGCAGACTTATTATATTTATATTTAGCCATATTATTTGCCCTCCTTCATATCTTCAAGTGTATATTTTGCCTGCTCACGTCCGGAAAGATACGCCTGGCTGTAGCCATCCATCTGTGTGCCATGGCCACCGCAGAAACGCAGGCCACGGATGGTGTAATCCAATTTATGCCCTGATTGAACGCGTGGGAACATTCCATCCCAGGTACCACAGGCATATCCGTATACGTCACCCTGTGGTGTGCCCAGATAACGTGCCCAAGTGACCGGACTTGCCACTACAATTTCTTCAATGTGGCCTATTAAATCAATGCCTGCAACCTTCTCAAAGTGCTCAATAGTGTCACGTGCAATCTGGTCCTTGATTTTGAAATAGTTTTCTTCATTAACATCAGCAAAGGCGTCCTCTGTATAGAATTTTGCAAACTGAACAAAGCAGGTGCCCTCAGGTGTACAGTCTGGAATGACTTCATTTATTATGGTAACACAGTAGTCCTTATGTCCATCTCGTGTTGCAGCGGTCTCATACTGCTTAAGAGTATCACCGGTATGCCGCACGAAGGTGTCATAAGCTTTAAAGCCAAGCTTATCGTAAGGAATATCTAGTGCCAGGTAAACAGTAAAGGCACTCTGGGCCAGTTTTCGGGCATTCATTAGCTTACGGTCACGCAGAGGGACCTCTTTAGGGGCTACCATACGGTCAAAGACAACTGTTGGCATAAGATTTGAAATGACACGCTCACATGGAATATAGGTGCCGTCTGCCAGTTCAACCCCATAGACTGCTCCATTTATAACGTCGATTTTACTGGCCTCAGTGTTATACCAGATATCTCCCCCATGGTCACGAATTGATTTATCAAAGGCTAAGCTTATTTCATGGCTGCGGAGCCTGGCTATCCATGGCTTTTTAGTCAGATAAGTATAGGTCATGAAGGCATAGACAGCAAAGCTCATCTTTGTGGAATCAACACCTACATAATCCCAATAGGATTCGTATATTTCACGGGCTTTATCAGGTACACCGATTCTGCGTAGCATCTCATCTGTAGTCATTGGCACAACCTTCATCAGGTCGGCATACTTCAGCAGCATTTCTACCTTGGCAGGAGGAGAAGGTTCATTGTCGTGGGCAGCCAGCCAATCTACACCAGAGTCGACCATACGGGCAAGCTCCATAACGGTCTCCATACTTTTCCGGCTTCCAGGTACGGCTTTTTCCATCTCGTTAATAAATTCCTGAACACCTACGGGCATTGTTACATCAAAGGCTGTATCAGGGTCTGTATTAATAGAACGGAAGGCCTCATCTACAGCCACCCAGTCCACATCCAGTCCATAGGAATCCAGCATCTGACGTACAGCACCTGCATTTTTGCCTTCTCCCATCTGGCACATTTCGTGCAGGGTAGCCTCAAACTCAAAGCGCCCACGGCAGAAGCTTGTGGCACAGCCGCCAGGCAGATTCTGCTTTTCCAGCACAAGAACTTTTTTGCCCTCTTTTGAAAGATATGCTGCTGCACTTAGACCACCGTTGCCAGCGCCAATGATGACAACATCGTATTGATTATTCATTTCCATTGGTAAACGCCCCCTTCTTTAAATAATGTGGTATAACCACCAACATTATTATATAACCAGGAGAAATCTAATGCAAGAAGGGTTGGGAAATCAAGTTTTTATTTCTTGTAGTGGAGACTATGGAATAGTATAATTAATAGTGGTATAACCACCAACATAATATTAGGGGGAATGAATATGGCATTGAGACCTAAAATTGTAAAGCTTGCACATATGATAGGCGGTGTGCCTGGAATGATGAACAAGATTGACGAAAATGCTCCTGAATACTATGCACTTGCAGGAGTTATCAGCGATGAACAGGCTGATGTGGCTTGCTGCGCAGGCCTGCGTAAGCCTCGTACTATGGAGTACCTATCCAAAAAAAGTGGCAAGTCGCTTCAGGAAACAACCCGGTTAGCCCATGAATTGGCAGACATAGGTGTATTTACAATATGGACAGACCGCGACGACGGCCAGGAGCGCTGTTATGTGGAGATTTTTGCACCTGGAACATTGGAACGCATGGTGGGCAACCGTGAACAGCTGGCAAAGCATCCTGAAATTGGACGTGCATTTGATGTATATACCGGCAAGACGGGTGCAGCGCTGGCTGCCACACTTCCTATGGGATCAAGTCTTATGCGTGTTATTCCTATTCAAAGCTCCATAGATGGCAACCCGAAGGCTGTAGAATTTGAGAAAATCAGCTACTACATGGATAAGTTTGACACCTTTTCCGTGTCCGACTGCTCCTGCCGTGCCAGCCGCCGTATTATGGGTGAGGGATGCGGACACTTGGAAAAGGATATGTGCCTGCATTTAGGCCCCGCGGCTGAATACTATGCTAATACTGGTAAAGCCCGCTATGTTACCAAGCAGGAAGCACTAGAACTACTCAAACGTGCAGAAGAAAACGGTCTTATGCATTCAATGCCTAATATTCATGAACCTGGAGATTCTGATTCAATCTGCAATTGCTGCGCTTGTTCCTGCTTTGGACTTCGTATAGGATTAATGTATGGTGCACGTGATGCTATTAGCTCTAACTATGTGGCAGAGATTGATGAAAGCAAATGCGTTGCCTGTGGACAGTGTGTTGAGTACTGTGCAGGTAAAGCCTTAAAAATGGGCCAGAAGCTATGTACAAAGGAGCCTTTGGCAGAGGAGCCCAAGTATAAGAAAATCATCAATTCCAAGTGGACAGAAAAGGATTGGGATGTGGACTACAGAACAAATCGTGAGGATACTGTTCAGACCGGTACCGCACCATGTAAGACAGCATGTCCTGCCCATGTTGCAGTACAAGGATATCTTCGCTTGGCAGCATTAGGAAGGTATACTGATGCATTGGAGCTGATAAAGAAGGATAATCCATTCCCTGCTGTGTGCGGCCGTATTTGTAACCACCGCTGCGAAACAGAGTGTACCAGAGGCAATGTGGACGAAGCAGTGGCAATCGATGAGGTAAAGCGCTTCATTGCTGACCATGATCTGCATGCTGACACTCGCTTTATCCCAAGGATGGTGAACCAGCTTGGTCGTCCATATGAAGAGAAGATTGCAATTATTGGTGCCGGTCCTGCCGGCATGACCTGTGCATACTATTTAGCACAGAAAGGGTATAAACCAACAGTATTTGATAAGTCAAGCCGTCCTGGAGGCATGCTGGTCAATGGTATCCCTAATTTCCGCCTGGAGAAGAATGTGGTAAATGCTGAGATAGATATTCTGCGTGAAATGGGTGTGGAATTTAAGTGCGGGGTGGAAGTTGGTAAGGACATTACCATTGAACAATTGCGTAGACAGGGTTACAAGGGATTTTACATTGCTATAGGCCTGCAGTCAGGTGGAAAGCTGAACATCCCTGGAGAAGATGCCGAGGGAGTACAGCCGGGCATTGACTTTATAAAATCTGTCAATATTGAAGGTCAGCAGAAGATCAGCGGCAGGGTTGTGGTTATTGGTGGTGGCAGCATTGCTGCCGATGTAGCCCGTACAGCAATTCGCTGTGGCGCTGATGGTGTGGACATGTATTGTCTGGAGTCATATGGGGAAATGCCTATGGGGGAAGAGGACCGAAGTGAGTGTGAGAAGGACGGGATAAAGATTCATGCTGGCTGGGGCCAAACTGAGATTATAACTGAGAACGGTAAGTGCTCCGGAATCAAGCTACATAAGTGCATTTCTGTCAAGGACAAGAGCGGTAGGTTTGCTCCAAAATTTGATGATACCATTACAGAGAACGCTGAATGCAACATGGTTCTCTACTGTATTGGCCAGAAGACCGATTGGGGCAAGCTACTTGATGGCACAAAGGTGGATGTAGATGCCCGAGGGCTTGTAAAGGCGGATGCACATACCTATCAGACAGTGGAACAGGATATATTTGTGGGAGGAGATGTATACACAGGGCAGAAGTTTGTAATTGATGCAATTGCTGCTGGTAAGGAAGGGGCAATATCCTTACACCGTGCTGTTCATCCTGGCCAAAGTCTGGTAATGGGACGCGACCGTCGTGTTTATCGTGCTTTGGATAAGGATAATGCAATAATTCCTAAGGATAGCTATGACCATGGAAACCGTCAGATTCCTGGGTATAATGAAGCTAAACGTAAGACCTTCGGAGACACAAGAGTAACCTTTACCGAAGAGCAGATTCGTAAGGAGACTGCCCGCTGCCTGGGCTGTGGAGCAACTAAGGTGGATGAGTATATGTGCATTGGATGCGGTCAGTGTACTACAAGATGTAAGTTTGATGCCATTCATCTGGTAAAGAAGCATGATGCCTGGGGGATGGAGTTTGAGGTGCTTCCAATCGCTGTTGCAAAGCATGTGGTTAAGCGCACTGCAGCAGTAACTGCTCATGCTTTAAAGGGAGATAAATAATATTATAGAAGGTGGTGCATGGTAAGGGGAGCCCCCACCATGCGCCACATATGAGGTTAATTATGCATGAAGTAGGAATTATAAGCTCCATTTTAAAAAAGGTGGAGAGGGTCATGGTGGAGGAAAATCTGACACATGTGGATAAGATTACGCTGACTGTGGGGGAACTCTCTGGAGTGGTGCCATATTATATGAAGGAATGTTATCCTGCAGCTGTTTACAAAACAAGGTTTGAAAACACAAAGATGGAGATGGAGGTCATCCCTGGCATTGTCCGCTGTGAGGAGTGCGGTGCTGAATTTAATGCTTATCAGTTTGACCTGGCATGTCCAAAATGCCACAATAAGACAACCTTGACCCCATTAAGCGGTCGGGAGCTGATGATAAAGGAAATCGAGGGATATTGATATGGACGCTGTAAAAGTAATTGAGATAAAAGAAAGCGTATTTGCAGATAATGACCGGGAAGCAGAACGTGTCCGTAATGAATTGAAAAAGCAGAAGACATTTTTAATGAACCTCATGTCCTCTCCTGGCAGTGGAAAGACCAGCACGCTGATGGCTACCATTGCCAGGTTGAAGAATGAGCTGCGCATTGGTGTTATGGAAGCAGATATTGACTCTGCTGTAGACGCAGAGAAAATTGCTACAACTGGTGTGAAGGCTATTCAGCTCCATACAGGGGGCATGTGTCACCTGGATGCGGGAATGACTGAGCAGGGCCTTAGGCAATTAGAAACAGAGAATTTGGATCTGGCAATTTTGGAGAACGTGGGTAACCTGGTTTGCCCTGCAGAATTTGATACAGGTGCAGTAAAGAATGTAATGATCCTGTCTGTTCCTGAGGGCCATGACAAGCCACTGAAGTATCCTTTGATTTTTACGGTTTGTGATGTGCTTATAATTAACAAAATTGATGTAATGCCATACTTTGATTTTGACATGGAAAAAGTTCAGGAATATGCACTTATGCGCAACCCAAAGCTGAAAATATTCCCCATTTCGGCCAAGACAGGTGAAGGTGTGGATGCCTGGTGTGATTGGCTGCTCCAGCAGGTCAAGGAGTGGAACCAGTGACTGGTGCCAAAGATGTACCCAGCCTGCGAAGTGCTTTTGGCATAAAGGAAAGAGAGCAGAAGGTGGAACAGGGAGACGGCCGTGAGGCTAGAGCGATTGCCCTGTCGCATGAAATTCTAATGCTGTCCAGGAGTATGCTGACTGTTAATTTCCGATTTTTGGACAGGGCACTGGGGAATCTGAAATTCACTGAAACAGAAAAGGTACCTTTTGGAAGCGATGGTGAAAGCCTATACTATGAGCCATGGTATGTGTTAAGCCAGTATAAAAGAGAATCAACGTCCATAAACCGCAGTATAATGCATACCCTGTTGCATTGTATATTCCGACATAATTTCGTTGGCTGTGGCATTGACCATGCCTGCTGGGATCTGGCCTGCGACATTACAGTAGAGGATATTATCAATGATTTCCACAAGCCGGCGCTGTATTCAAAAGAGGAAGAGCAGCAGATGCTAACAATCTCCCTTATAAAAGAAGAGATTGGCTGTCTTAGCGCAGAGCGGATATATAAGTGGCTGGGCGATAAAGGTTTATCGAAAGAGGAGCTGCAGAACCAGCGTAAGATATTTATGGGAGATTATCACGGGGTGTGGTATGGCATCAGGGACCCTGAAGCAAGGACAGATAAAAATGTAAATCTGCAGGTACTATGGAAGGAAATCTCCCAGCGTATGCAGACGGAGCTGGAGACCATGCAGAACGGAAATGGAAATGCGCTGATGCAGAGCCTACGTCAATTGAACAGGACGAAGAAGGATTATACAGCCTTTTTAAAAAGGTTCGGCATTCAGAGTGAGGCTATGCACGTAAGCGACCAGGAATATGACATAAATTATTATACCTATGGCATTGCCTTATATGGAAATATGCCACTGATTGAGCCATTGGAATACCAGGAGCAGAAACGTATACGTGATTTTGTTATTGCAGTGGATACCTCTGGCAGTGTCAGGGGGGAGCTGGTACAGTCATTTATACAGCATACCTATGACATTCTTATGAACCAGGAGAGCTTTTTTACTAAGGTTAATATCCACATACTTCAGTGCGATGATGAGGTGTGGGAGGATGTACATATTACCAGTCGGGAAGAATTTACAGAGTATATAAAGCATATGAACATCAAGGGACTGGGGCGTACAGATTTCCGTCCGGTTTTTACCTATGTAGATCAGCTACTGCGGACCAAGCAGCTGTCAGGTCTGCAGGGCTTATTGTACTTTACAGATGGCAGGGGCATTTTTCCTGCACAAAAGCCCCCATACAATGTAGCGTTTATACTGCACACAGATGGGAATGAAGAGCCTGCTGTTCCCCAGTGGGCTATGCATCTGGCACTTATGGAGGAGGATAT
>JAEZLD010000113.1 GCA_023415335.1 Bacillota bacterium
TCGGAATGCATTGTCAGGGAGGACTTTCCGATACTATGTGGGATGGGATAATGGGGACCCTTGGTGGAGGGATGATGGTAATATATATGTTTATTAGGAGAGAATAGAGAAAAATGAAGAACGAGGAGAGAAGAGAAATGGAGGAAAGCCTGCTTCAGGAGCAATGCAGGCTTTCAATATATATGTAGTAGTGAGGATTAGCCTTCCCTTGCGGGCGGGCTTGGGAAAACATTCTAAATGAATGTTTTCGCCCCTACGAGGGGAAGGTGGCAGCTTTAGCTACTGGATGAGGTGGATAGTGCAGAAGGTGACAGTACCTCACCACCACCTGTGACGGAGACTCCCTACAAGGGGAAGCCATTATTCAGGATGTTTTCGGGTATCAGTCTGTACATGATTTTACCAGGAACCTTTTTTGCTTAAAAAACAAATTTCGTGTTGCATTTTTAGGGGAAACATGATATCATAAACAAGTCGCTAAAAGGCGACAGTATGGGAGCTTAGCTCAGCTGGGAGAGCATCTGCCTTACAAGCAGAGGGTCATAGGTTCGAGCCCTATAGTTCCCACCATATTTGGCCCAGTAGCTCAGTTTGGTTAGAGTGCTGCCCTGTCACGGCAGAGGTCGAGGGTTCGAGCCCCTTCTGGGTCGCCATATATGGCCAGATAGCTCAGTCGGTAGAGCAGTAGACTGAAAATCTACGTGTCGTTGGTTCGATTCCGACTCTGGCCACCAATAAATGCGGGAATAGCTCAGCTGATAGAGCGTTGCCTTGCCAAGGCAAAGGTCGCGGGTTTGAGCCCCGTTTCCCGCTCCAAAAAGAAAGAAGCCACATTAGTGGCTTTTTTCTTTTTGTACTTTTCTCTCTTCACTATTCGTTCTTCACTCTTCTCTTATCTTACTCTCCCTGCTTTAAAAGCCATTCATATTTGTTATGGATTTTGTTAAACGGTCATATGTAAGTTTTGGCAGTTAATTTATTGTAAAAATATATATATTTTACAATAAATGAATGTTATAGTAATTATGACTATATTATCGAAAGTGTGGATGCTGTATGTCGTTTAATAATATTGTGCTCTGGAAAAAAATGTTGATTATTAGCGTTACACCACTTCTAATTATTAGTATTATCATTGGTGCTTTGTCATATAATCGGGCTAAGGAGGCAGCGGAGAAGTCTTCCAAGAATAGTCTCTCGGATGCAGTTAATCGAATTGACATCAGTATAACTCTTCACACCAGGCAGATGAATAAGGCAATGCAGATACTTGTAGATAGCCCTACTTTTAAAGATGGATCTGTGCTAATGGATTCGGATAAGATGGATTCTCTTGAGTTTTTCTGTATGAATTTGTTTGAACCGTTTCAAGAAGTTCGGTCAGTGACAATATATGATAGTGAGAAAGTAATTTATACTACAGAGGCTAAGGGGACACCGAATTTTATAAGAATGGAGGAGCTGCTTGCTCAGGCAAGAAAGTTTCCTGGTAAGACACATTGGTCAGAATTGACGAATAGCATCTTTGTTGAAAGCAGTAACAAGGAGAGTGCTGTAATTCAGGTTTGCCGAGGAATTCGTAATGCAGATAATGAAACTATTGGTTTCGTGTTAGTAGAAGTGGATCCCAATACAATTGGTAGTGCCAGCCTATTGAAGCAGAGAATTGTGGGTAATCAAATCAGCTTTCTGGTGGATAAAGGTAAAAACCTGATTTTCAGTGACAGTGTGATACCACAGGGAATGGTAGAGGAGGCCATTAATTTATATATGGCTGGCCAGCGAATCTTTACCCTTACAGTTGATGGTCAAAAATATCATTGTTACACACAGTACAACGGACTGGTGGGTTGGATAAGTTTCATTATGGTAGGGGAAGAACAGCTGTTCCAAGGGGGAGAATCTCTGCGTAATTATATAGCTATTCTTGTGGCATCGTGTGCCGCTCTTGCAGTAGTGCTGCTGATGATTCTGTCGCAGATGATTACAAAGCCTCTGGAAAGATTAAACAATGGTATGAAGCAGGTGATTAACAGTAACTTTGAGATTCAACTGTCCAACAATAGAACGGACGAGATAGGGGAACTAACCGAATCCTTTAACTACATGGTAGACCAGATACACACATTGATTAGCAGAGTATATCTGAAGGAATTAGCTCAAAAAAATGCAGAGATGGAGGCTTTACAGGCGCAGATAAATCCACATTTCCTATATAATTCACTTGACTCAATAAATTGGATGCTCATTGATAGAGGAGAGATGTATATCAGCAGTGTTGTAGTCGCGTTAGGGAAACTGATGCAGTACAGTATGGACACCAGGACCTCGCTAGTGCCATTGAGGGAGGAATATCGCAATGCAAAGGATTATCTGCTAATCCAGCGTAATCGTCTGGAGGAACAGCTTGATTATGAGCTGGAGCTTGAGCCTGGCTTAGAAGAATTCTATGTGCCAAAGCTGATTTTACAGCCTTTAATTGAAAATGCCATAAAACATGGTGTATTGGAAGCTTCACATCGATGCATGGTAAATGTTCGGTCATATAGAATAGATGATCGGATTTGTATTATGGTGAAGGATAATGGTGCTGGAATGACAGCTGAAAAACTGGATGTATATCGAAAAATTCTCGATGAAAGTCTAGAAACGGTAGATAGTATAGGAATCCGCAATGTAACCAGAAGACTGCAGCTTCATTTTAACGAAGAGTGTAAGTTTGTGGTTGAAAGTATGCCTAATGAGGGGACGGCGATTTCGCTACTTTTGCCCGTAATTGTGAAGGAGTGACCAGATTGAAGATTATCATTATCGATGATGAACCTAAAATCCGTAAGGGCCTTAGCAAGATTCTGGACACACACCCAGGATGGAGCGTGCTGGGTGCTTTTTCAGAGGCAGACAGTGCAATTAGCTTTGTGCAGGAGAATCCTGTAGATGTAGTGATTACTGATATTCATATGCCCGGCATGACAGGACTTGATATGATTGCAAAGCTGAAGGAAAGCTGTAAAAAAGTATGTTTTATAATACTCAGCGGTTATGGAAGATTCGAATATGCACAGCGCGCAATTGATTTGGAAGTCAAGAAGTTTCTTACAAAACCTACATCACCGGAGGAGGTTACCCAAGCATTGGAGCAGATTGAGGCAGAGATAATACAAAAAACGCCATCTATTCTTGCACAGAAGCCAACAAGCAATCTTCTTATTCTTCGCGCAAAAGAATATATTGATTTAAACTACCGTAGGAAGTTTTCGTTGAAAGATGTGGCCGCCGCACTGTATATCTCCCCAAACTACCTTTCAGACCTTTTCAAAAGGCATACTGGCATGAATTTCTCAGATTATCTGCTTGAAGTGCGGATGGAGAAGTCAAGAGAGTACCTGATGGATATTCACTATAAGATCGGCGATATTTCCAGTCTGGTTGGTTTTTCGGATGCACGATATTTTAGCAGTACATTCCGCAAGAAGTATCAAATGACACCGCTGGAGTTTCGAAGCCGTTATGCAGCGGGATTGGAGCCTGGGGCTAATACGAAGGTGAAAGAAGAATAGCTTTCTAAATAGGCATTGCAGAGAAGCAATGCCTATTTTGTGTATTACAGATAAAGCTATGAATTGTGTAGAATTGTAAACAAAATCATAATATTTTAAATTTACTGCCAAATTGTAAACTGATAAAATTTAGTCAATGATACTCGATGAGAGTTGGGTAGAAATACATAATGAGGGGGAAAACAATATGAAAAAGGTATTGGCATTTGCTCTGGCTGTTGTTATGATGCTGAGCACTCTGACTGCATGTGGCTCAAACAGTGGTAAAACTCCAAAAAAAGACGACGGCCCAAAGACTGCAAAAAATGTTAAAATCGTTCTGTTACTTCCTGGAGAAATCAATGACCAAGGCTGGAATGCTTCCAACTATGCAGGTGTTGTTGCTTGTAACGAAAAGCTAGGCACCAGTATGGAATACGTTGAGGCTGTTAAGGCGGCTGATTTCGAGTCCACCTTCCGTGAGTATGCAGAGCGTGGCTATGACATCATTATGGCTGCAGGCTCTCAGTTTGATGAGGCTGCTTCAAGTGTCGCTGCAAAATATCCAAATACACTATTCATGGTTGTAAACGGCTCCAAATCCGATGGTGCAAATCTATGCCCATTGTTTCCTAAGGAATACGAGGCTTCATACCTAGGTGCAATCATTGCTGGTCATATTACCAAGACTGGTAAGTTCGGTATGATTGGAGGCGACCCTAATCAGGCTATGAAGGACCTGATGGCTGTTTATGGTAAGACTGCCGTTAAAATTGCTAAGGAACGTGGAATTGCTAATGCTTCATACAATCTGGCATATGCAAACAGCTGGAGTGACATCGCTCTAGGTAAGCAGATGTCTGAAAATATGATTGATGAGGGTGCCGATGTTATGTTCGTTTATGCAAACGAACTGGGCTTAGGTGTTATCGACGGCGCTATTGAGAAAGGTGTCAAGGTTGTTGGATACTCTGCTGACCAGACTGTTATCAACCCATCAACTGTTGTTGCCTCCATTGACTTTGATTATGCAACAATGTATGTTTGGGCTATCAACGAGTATCTAAATGGTAAACTGAAGGGCAATAAGATGGTTGAGGTTGGCGTTCCAGAAGGAATTTACTTCCCTGTATACACAGAAAACTGCCCTCAGGAAGCAAAGGCCGCTTGTGATGAAGCTGTCAAGGCTCTTAAGGATGGCACTGTTAACCTGAAAGCTCTGTTTGACTAATCTCTCTTATATATGCCTGCGGTACCTTGGTGTCGCAGGCATAATTAAAGCTAAATAAGCCGTGGGCATACCTCAAATGGGAAGCACACGGTTAATCCAAATCATTGGAGGGTTCATTATGGGAGTTCCTGCAGTAGAACTACAGCATGTTACAAAGTGTTTTGCCAAGGTTGTAGCCAACAAGGACGTTTCCTTGACGGTAAATAAGGGAGAAGTCGTTGCACTTCTAGGTGAGAATGGCGCTGGCAAGAGCACAATCATGAAGATTCTCTATGGTCTTTATGGTATGGATGAAGGAAAGATCTTCATCAATGGAGAGCAAGTTCATATTAAGAGCCCTGCAGATGCTATGGCAAGAGGCATTACAATGATACAGCAGCACTTTTCCCTGGTTGCTACCCACACGGCAACGGAGAACATCATTCTGGGAAATGTTAAGGGATATATTCCATTGAAGGAATATGAAAATAAGCTGAAAAAGATCGCACAGGATTATGGCTTTGATGTACCTATTGACCGCCCTGTCGGCGAGCTGGCAGTGGGACAGCAGCAAAAGATCGAGATTCTGAAAGCACTATATATTAATACTAACATCCTTATTATGGATGAGCCTACGGCTGTTCTGACACCTCAGGAGTCACATAATCTTATGCAGTTCATCAAGAACTTCACAGCAAAAGGTAACAGTATCGTCTTCATTACACACAAGATGAAAGAAGTTATGCAAGTAGCTGACCAGGTTGTGGTAATGAGGAATGGTGTGGTTGTTGATAACCTGCGCCGGGAAGAAACCAACGAACAGGAATTAGCCCGCCTAATGATTGGTCAGGAGATTGTTCCTCCTGTAAGAAACAATACAGCCCATTCCGTCTCCGGCAAGGAGGTACTTCGTTTTGAGAACGTTTCACTGCAGGAGAAGAATGGAACTAAGCTACTACGGGATATCTCCTTCAGCATCCATGAAGGTGAAATATTTGGTATAGCAGGTGTTTCTGGTAACGGGCAGGATGAACTTTGTGACGTCATCAGTGGTATCAGGGTTCCTACGGAAGGAAAGCTTATCTTCTGTGATGAGGATATCAGCAATTCCAGCATTTACGATAGAATTGCCGCCGGTATAGGATATGTCCCTGTTGACCGTTATCGTGATGGCATGGTTATGGACATGACACTGGCAGAGAACATTTTCCTAAAACACTGCTTCAACAAGGAATGGCTTAATCACGGCTTCATCCGGCGGCACAAGCTGAATACCTATACTGATGAGATCATTGAAAAGCATCGTGTAAAGGCCACTGGATATAGCGATATGGCAGGAGGACTGTCCGGCGGAAACCAGCAGAAGGTTGTTTTAGGCCGTGAAGTAGATGTTGGACGCAAGCTTTTAGTATTCAATCAGCCTACCCGTGGCCTGGACATGGGTGCTGTTAATCGTATTCACCATGTTATCATGGATGAGAAGGAAAATAAGAAGGCTGTTCTGCTGATTTCTACCGAGTTAACCGAAATTTTCGAGATGTGTGATAGAATTGCGGTTATGCATAACGGCAGATTCATGGGTATTTACCGCAACGGGGAACTTTCCACCGAGCAGATTGGACTGCTTATGGCAGGAGTTGCTGAGGCAAAGGAGGACGCACAATGAAGATTAAAGCAAATTCGTTAATCTACAATGTGGTTGCAGTCATGATAGGTCTGTTAATCAGCGCATGCCTGCTCCTGTTTATGAAGGTTAACCCTGTTGAGGTTTGTGGTCAGACGTTTGCGAAGATCATGACTGATAAGTACAACATGGGTGAAATACTTGTAAAGGCAACGCCTCTGATATTTACTTCTTTGGCATTTGCATTTACTTACAAAGCAAACCTGTTTAACATCGGTGCACAGGGTCAGTTTACTATGGGCGCTATTGCTGCAGTATCTATATCTCTGGCTTTACAGAATGTTGTTCCCACATGGTTAGTGTTAACCATGGCTATGGTGGGTGCTTTTGTCTCTGGTGCTGTTGTTGGTGCTTTGATTGGTCTGGCAAAGGCAAAGTTTAATGCCAATGAATTCTTGGTAAGTATGATGTCCACTTATGTTGTAAGTGCATTTACTGATTATTTGCTGCGTACAGTTCTGCAGGAAACCAAAGCTGAGTATATGCAGACCGATGCGATTTCTTCCTCTGCATATCTGCCCAACATTCTGCCCGGTACCCGTGTCCATCTGGGTCTGATTATTGCAATAGTTATGGCAATCGTAGTAGCCATCTTACTGAATAAAACCTCTCTGGGTTTCCAGATTCGTGCTGTAGGCAAAAATCGCTCTGCTTCTCAGCTCAGCGGAATTCGCTCCAACCGTATCTATGTAATCAGCTTCCTGATTGCTGGTGGTTTGGCTGGCCTGGCCGGGTTTACCGAAATCAACGGCGTTCAGCATATGCTGCTGCGTGAGTTCAATGCCTCCATCGGTGCTTTTGGTATCGGCATTGCAATTTTGGCAAACGGCAATCCTATTGGCTGTATATTCGCTTCCATTCTGTTTGGTTTCCTGAACGTTATGGGCACCACCATGGGCCGGTTACCTGGCTTGAGCATTCCTGCTAGCATTATTGAGTTGATTGAGGGAGTCGTTATGATCTGTGTTATTATCTCATATGCAGTGCGCCACTATGTAGAGAATAAGAGCGAAAAGAAACACATGAGAAAGGCTGGTGTTTGAGCATGATGAATCTGTTAGCCCGTGCAATTATGATGAGCACACCGCTGCTGCTTGGATCTCTTGCAGAAGTCTATGCGGAGCGGACAGGTATGATGATATGCGCAATCGAAGGCATTTTTCTGATTGGCGCTTGGGGTGGCTTTGTTGGCGCTTATATTTCTAACAGCCTTGTTATTGGCCTTTTGACAGCCATTGCTTTGGGTGGGCTCATGGCACTGCTATATGCATACGTCACTGTTACGCTGAAGCAGCAGCAGGTTGTTACTGGTACGGCAATGAATATCCTGGCAGTTGGTGTATGCGCTTACTTTCAGCGTGTTCTCTTTGGAGTGCCTACTTCTCCTCTTCAGATTGATACCCTGCCCAAAATTGCGATTCCTCTGTTGTCTAAGATTCCATTTGTTGGTGGGATTTTCTTCAATCAGAACATACTGACCTATTTTGCTTATATACTTATTCCTATTTCCATATTTGTTCTGTATAAGACTTCCCTTGGCCTGGTCATTCGTTCTACCGGTGAAAACCCTGTTGCAGTTGATGTAGCTGGTATAAATGTAAACCGTGTTCGATTTCTGACTGTTCTGCTTGCTGGGGCAATTGGAGGTATGGCTGGTTCCTTTTACACCATTGGTTATCTAGGTATGTTTACCACCAGCATTATTGGTGGCCGTGGCTGGATTGCATTTGCTATATGTTTCCTTGGCAACTGGACTCCTAAGGGAGCCGTTCTGGGTACGCTTGCCTTTGGTTTGGCAGATGCTATATCTATCTACTTCCAAACTGGTTCATCCGCTGTTCCTACGGAGCTAATTATTGCACTGCCTTATATCCTTACTATAGTGCTGACCATTTTCCGTAGCAACTTTAAAGTGCCAAACAAGTTAGGTATTCCTTATAGCAAGGAAAACTGAATCATAATGTCTGCCGTGCACTTGTACGGCAGATTTTTTGTGCCCATGGCATGAAAATGTAACACTTTTAGCTTTACCATAGGGGAGGAAAACATCCTAAATGGATGTTTTCCTGGGCCCGCCCGAAGTTTTACTATATTTTAAGAAATTCCATGCTTAATTCATAGAACCCTGCTTGATTTGTTAGCATGGCAGGGTGGCCGCCCTCATTAAACAACTGAATTCTTCCATGCCCGATTTTCTCAATTATTCTTCCATAAGCCTCTTCAAAGTAATCCTGTGATATCATGGATATAAATTCATCC
>JAEZLD010000172.1 GCA_023415335.1 Bacillota bacterium
GTTTTACTTCAATTTCATCTTGATAAGGTATTCATCTGTTCCTTCTTGTAGTTGCCTTTCTTGTGTTTTTATAAATCCATTTCTTTCGTAAAACATTATTCCTTTATAATTTTTCTCCAAAACCCAAAGCCATCTTGAACCAAATTCTTTTGCATAGGAAATAAGCGCTGTACCAATGCTCTCATTTTGGAAAAAATGGTCAACATATAATTCTTTTATCTCGTCCTCTTCAAGACGGATTAATCCTTTTACAAATTGATCATCATAAACCCATATACTATCCAATTTATCCCTATATTCGTTGATAGTAGGCAATACTTGCATTTCCCCAAAAGAAACCAAATCGTTATGAAATATGCAGCGGTAATTCATTCTTTTGGTAAACACCAGTATCTCTGCTATCCGAGAAAGGTCTCTCTCATTCGCTTTTCTAATGTACATACAATCCTCCCTAATCCTAGATGATATCTGTTTCACAGACTTACTAATATATATTCATTGTGGTTATTTTCCTTTACTAATTTACAATATAAAAATATATGCCATCCTCACTGGGACTTATCGGGTTGCTTTTGCGGCTGGTCTTTTAGAAGGTAGCCAGTAGTAACACGAAAGATGTCACTTATGCGTACTACCTTATCTGTCTTAGTCATAATCTGCTCGCTCATAGCATTAAAATCCTGACCTTCCAATTCTTTCACCTCCAAACTTCTCGCACTGCTATTTATCACGAGCGTACTATGTAAGATTCAACCGTACCCTTTTACAAGCTTCTTACAATATATAATACACGAAATATTATTTAAACACATACATATTTTGTTATTTATTCGATTATGTACCGTTTATCTATATCTATATTAATCTAAAAAATCAGGGTAATGGTATATTACCACTACCCTTGCATACAACTTATATTATTCTTATGGATAATAAGGATTTGGCTTAAAAAGAAGAACTATTAAATCAACAAGCACACCTATTCCAAGAAGTCCTCCGGTAAGAATATATAATATGCCCAAAAGCACTCTGCCTTCATAAAATTTGTGAACTCCTATTATACCAAAGAATAGACATAGAAAAAATGCTATCCATTTATTTTTTGCCATTTTCATCACCCTCTTTCAATATATAGCACATTAACAAACGAGTTTATATAATACTATTTTTACTCTTTTGAATTTTGCATTATGCTTAATTTATAATAAAACAGTCCATTAGTCAAGCTTTTTTGTCGATTGGTGTCGATAAATACCTTATATAATCTGAAGAAAAGCGTATTATAGTGCTAATTCCAAATCATACATCCGGCATAAACACCCATTACTGTTTACCATATATCCATATTATAAATATCAAGTTCCCCACAACCTTTGTTGCAGGGAACTCAAACACGCCCCCGTTATATATCCTATTCAGCATTGCATTTCCTTTGACAGCTTCTTTAACGCCTTCTTCTCTATTATGGATACGCTGCTTCTGGATATAATAAGACTCATAGATGCCATAAGGTAATATCTTGAATTTATATAATAATCATATCGGGTTCGAAAGCTTCAAAATACGTTCTGCATTTTTATAGCAGATATCCTTCGCATATTTACCATCACAATGCTGGTATATATATTCAATACCATTTTCAATCATATATGGTCTATGGTCTGTACGATGAGCGTCAGAACCAATAAACGTTACCCTCTCCTCTTTTAATAGTTGCCTGGCAAATGCTTTAGTTTGCAGGTCCGTTGTATCTTGTATACTATAAGCGTTTATTTGTATAAGACATCCCATCTCCTGCAGCAATGGTATCCACTTGGCTTCTGCAAACAGGTCTGCATATCTTTCCATATGTGCAATGATTGTTTTATAGCCATGGGCTTGAATGTATTTGACACATTTCAGTATGTTGTCTGCATGTGCGTGCGGATAAAATTCTACCAATGTATAACTAGTTCTGTTGATGGTGGGGATTCTACCACTGTCTAAATCGGTAATGATTTTTTCAACCAAAGGGTAATCACATCCAATCTCACAGCCTGGATAAAATTTAATATCTATGTTTTCTTCTTTTGCATGCCTTCGAAGCTCTTCCAATTTCTCGGCATACATCTCCATATTACCCCAATTATGAGAAGAACATACTATGTTGCGGGTGCCTTGTGCGTAAGCCGTGCGCATAATTTCTATAGACATTTCTAGATTCCTTGCGCCATCATCAATTTCAGGAACTATATGTGTATGAATATCGCATATTTTATTTTCCATTTTTATCTCTTCCTATTCTTTTTAATATATTTCCTATAATTTTCCCGTGTTATTTCTCCCAGTGAGCAGAGAAGGTACGTAAACACACATGAGCTTCTATAATATTATTTTTGCTCCTTTTCCTATGTTGTTATGCCTGATTTATAATAATAAAGTTAACAACCCAGGCTTGCTGGCAGTTAAGTTTGCATACAAATCTGAAATGCTCTGTAGAAAAGTATATATAGTCCCGTTTGAAATAATGTATGTATCTTAAAGACCTATTACTATATTACCACATCTTTAGATTTCAAAATATCAAGGTCCCCACAGCCTTAGCCGTGGGGACTCTATACCGCCTTTGTGGTTAAATATTCAGCATTGCATTTCCTTTGCAAGCTTCTTAAGTGCCTTCTTCTCTATCCTGGAGACATAGCTTCTGGATATGCCCAGGCTTTTTGCTATTTCTCTTTGAGTTTGTGGATTCCCGGTCAAACCATACCTTAGCTGTATGATGAGCTTTTCCTTGCCCTCAAGCATCTTGTCTATTAAGCCGTAGAGCTTTTGGATAGAAATTCTGTTTTCTACCTCATCTAATACGGCTTCGCTTTCTGTGCCTAAAATATCTTGAAGGGAAATTTCATTTCCCTCTTTGTCTACTCCTATCGGGTCCTGAAGATATACTTCAGATTTACATTTCTTGCAGCTTCTAACATACATTAGCACTTCGTTTTCTATACACCTTGCTGCATATGTGGCAAGCCTATTCCCTTTCTTATAGTCAAAGCTTTCTATTGCTTTAATTAGGCCTACTGTGCCTATTGATATCAGGTCGTCTGAGTCCCTGGTCATAAGATTGAATTTCTTTATGATATGGGCTACAAGTCTCAGGTTCCTGGTTATCAGCTCGTTTTTTGCTTTCTCGTCCCCGTTTTTATAGGCATAAAAAAGGTTTCTTTCCTCTTCTTCATTCAAGGGTTGGGGAAAAGAACTTCCGTTGGTAACATATCCAGCAAGGAGTATTACTCCATCAAGTAGATTAAACAATACGTCTAGTATCAAGGCACCACCCCCTGAAAATTGGTTGATATAAGAACGCGTTTCCGCTAAATGTTTGCGTTCTATATATTATGTATTTCAGGGTATTTTGGTGAATATAATTTGTATATATTTTTAAGGTGACAAGAGGCCGGCAAATTGCCGGCCCGCTATTTGTTTTACAGGTCTATATTCATATTATAGCATATTTTCCATATTATAACATATAATATATGAAAATTTCTCCAAGCCAAAGCTGGTTTCTTTACATTAATGTATACTTCTCTTCCAATATTGATGCCTGTTTTTCCAGTATATAACAATATAAATAATATAGTATTTTTTCTTTTTTACAAATATGCATAAACTACTTTCTTATAACCCATAGGTTTCTTATTTCACCCATGAAATCCTCCAGCTTCCACCTCTTGCTTGACCTTTCATAGCTGTTTGGATCATTTACTGTCACACTTCCATCCTCATAGCCTGTGAGTACAATGAAATGCCCTGACGTGGTGAAGCTTCCTGGTCCCATGATGCATATAATAGGGTTATGTACCGAAAGATTTTCTATTATCCTGTTTTTATCTAATGGTATTTCGGTAACATCCAGCCCTAGCTTTTTTGCGCCTTTACTTATGAGCTCCCAGGAGGAGCCATTTCCTGGAACACAGTAGCCGTTTTTTTCACTGAACCTGGCCATCCATAGTGGGTCCATAGTGGTGTCATTTAGAAGATACATAGCTACCATGGATAGACATGTAGGCCCGCAGCCTGATATTCCAAGCATGTTATTTCCATAGCTTTTATATCCCCACCTTTGATCCCACTGTATAAGCAGAGGCACTTCCTTACTTCTCTTATACTCGCTTAAGTCGATTTTATAATCATAATCCTTCTTTAAAGGATATTC
>JAEZLD010000213.1 GCA_023415335.1 Bacillota bacterium
CATCGCAGACTTGCTAATAGCTGCATATACAGCAAATCCCGCTATAAAATCAATTGATAGCAAAGAAAGCTATGTGCAACATGTAGATAGTGCTATTAAATTTAGTAAAGATAATACTTCGCTAAATAACAGTTCAAGAGTAGTGGTTTGCAAAGCTACAAATCATGTGGTAGGCTCCTGCTTGCATATGGAATTTGAAGGACTTCCTTTAATTATGAGTTTTGCTGTTAGACCAGAACATCAAGGTAAGGGCATTGGAAGCTATTTGATTAAAAATTCAATTAACTGTACAAGCACTATTTATCCAGCCACTAGGCTTTTTGTTTACAATAATAGCCCAGCAATAAAAGTTTATGAACACATGGGATTCATTAGAAATAGAGCACTGAATGATATGTATTTAATAAATGACTAATATTAAGTATGATATGTTAAGACGTCCTTTTCATATGAGTCGAATTAAGGAAACTTATTGAGTTTCCCATTTAAAGTGCAACAATTCTAATCTCAACCTGCAAATGCGAAGTTAATAGTTCCTGTTTATTGCATTGCACAATGTTACACTTCTGTATTGCAGAAAACACCATAATCTCAATATGAGAAATACATATATAGATGCAGTGCTTAAGCCGCTCATTGATAGTACTGAACCCAACAAATTTCCATATAATACTATGATTTTATAGGAAGTCTATCGTGGCTAGGTTAGTCCATGAAAAGCAACGTAGTTCGAGCAAATTATATAGTTCATCCATAGTAAATTAGTAGGCAACTGATTAGTATATTGTAGGTACTTTAAAGACCTTTTGATCTTTTAATATAGAAAGAAATAAGAGGGTCTGATGATTTACATTACATAAATCATCAGACTCGTAATTTATACTAGTATATACTGTTATTCTCTATCCATTAACACATCCATATACCCTCGTTGCAATCACACTTTGATAGGTTTGGACATTCTCCATACACAAAGGAGTAGATTTTCTTTCCATCAAAACGTTCAATTTCCTTTTTCAAATGTAAGAGCATCCTTTCCCTGTCATTGGGTAGGTTTCCTCTTGTCCTTACCTTTATATAATCGTGGAATCCATCGTATTTTATTTTATAACCATTGCTGTCCTCATTACTTGCCAGCAGCTCCAGAAGCCTGTACTCCTCCTTCATGTTTTCCACCTCATCTGCTGGTTTGAAGCTTCCCTTTTCTATGTCCTTGTAAAGAGGGACTTCCTTGCTTAAAAACATGGAGAAGTTTACAACATTGGCAGGGTGGGTACTGTTCAGGAAATGGGCAAGCGCTTCTGCATTCTCCATTCCCCTCCCGTGTCCAGCCACTCCGGTCATAATATGCGCATCATATATAAGCCCTGCCTCCTGCAGCCTTTCTATTGCCTCATAAGCTTCTTCAATATTATGGTCCTTATTCATAAAGCTAAGTACATCATCAAGCCCGCTTTCTATTCCAATATAAAGGTGGCGGACTTTATTTTCATATAGCCTCTTCAGCTCATCATCCGTTTTTTTCAGAACACTGGTTACCGTTGCATCCATATTAACAGCCTCGCACTGTGGAAAATACATTTGGATAAGCTGCAGAATTTCCACCAGACGCTCTGTTTTCAGCTCAAATGCATTTCCATCACCCAGGAATACACGCTTGGGGCTTCCACCCAGTCCCTTGACCCTTTTCATCTCTTCCTCTATCTGGTTTATGGGAAGCTCCCTGTATTTTAAATGACGAAACAGATTGCAGAATTTACACTGGTTATATGGACATCCTACGGTTACCGGAAGCATATAAGAGGCACGCTCCATTGGTGCACGGCATATCTGTCCTTCATAGTTCATAAAAATCCCTCAAATCTATAAAGCTCTTTTTTCTTTATTATATAGCCTTAATTTTATAGTATCAACGCTTCATATTTATTCAGCACAGAGCATGCAAAGAGGCCCCGTACACTTCACCTTGCACGGAGCCCCTTATATTTTGCTATATTATAATACTTTTATTAATAAAATAACTGAGTAAATTAAAGGAATAACGTATCCAACTAAAATCAGTATTACATATGGAAGACGTTTTTTCCTTTCCATCTCCGATATCATATACGGGGCGCAGTTTTCCTTTTCTTCTTCCGATATATCATAATTTAACTTTTTTATTCTTTTCCTGCTTTTGTTAAACCTACTACTCCAATAGCAATGAATCCCACACTTAAAAGATTACCTATTATCATTATTTTAAGCATTAATGTGAATGCGAGTAAAAACTCATCATTCCTCCTCTGCCACCGCATCAAAGTCCGGAAGGTCCCTCTCAAGGTTTCGGATGTCCTTTAGGACAATGCCTGACGCACATATTAAAACCCCTAGTATTCCATTAAGGAAAAACATCAGAGCCATTCCAGCACCCGGGCCGCTTCCCACCATCCATCCGAAGGCCTTTTCCATGGAGCCCCCTACAGCCATTCCAGGTTCAAAAACATAGTCTGCCATAAGGCCTCCTGCCACAAATCCCAAAGGGGCTGCTGCCATCTGCAGGGTATCCCTCATTGAAAATACACGTCCCTGTACCTGCGGTTCAATCTTACATTGCCAAAGGGTATTCTGGGCACTTCTTGCTACTGGCAGAAGGAAGGATGACAAGAATGCAGCAACATACCATACTGTCTGTGACCGTCCCAGTCCAAGGAAAATATCTCCCAACAGATAGGATAGTCCCATACCGGCAAACATGGTAATGACCTTCTTCTTAGGCGTTCCAAAGGCAGTTGTGAGTGCGCTGCCTGCAACTCCCCCCAATCCTAAGGCCGAGGTCACCCCTGCTAAAATCACCTTGTTGGTGTCTGTTCTTGCAAGAATCATGGCAGGCAGTATGCTGTTGTAAGTCATGGATGCCGAGAAATAAACCAAGAGCATTATAGCCATAATGCCTATAAGCCCTTTGCGCTCTAACAAATAGCCTATTCCATATTTAAATTCACTCCATATACCCTCCTTCTGCTCTTTTATTTTACGTTCAGGTGAAGGTATATTTACAAGGCCTGTTGTGCACACTGCAACAAAGAAGGTAACAATATCTATAATCAGCACTGCCTTCAGTCCTAAGGTTACAACTATTAAGCCTGCCAATATGGGTGTAAATACCTGGGTTGCATAGTGTGCAAAGGACCTCATTCCATAGGCACGATCATACTTCTCCTTGGGAATGAGCATAGTCATTGCAGCAGAATATGCAGGTGCCTGAAAGGGCTCAAGGGAAGCCAGGTATGCCTCCACAAAGAAAAGATACCATACCTTTAGGTTTCCTGTACTGTAAAGAACAATCATACCCACCGTAGCCAGGGCAGACATGGCATCGGATATTATCATTATTTTCTTTCTGCTATATCTGTCTACCACAACCCCGGCAACTGGGAGAAGCAGTATATAGGGTAAAAATGAGCTGAACCCCAGCATGGCCGTGGTTAAAGCTTTCCCAGTCTGCTCATAAGCCCAGATAAGGGTTGCAAATCTGGTCATAGAGGTTCCCATTAAGGAAACAAATTGACCAAACCATACCAGAGTAAATATCTGCATTCCTGATAGTTTATTAATAAATTTTATTTTCATTATAAATCTCTCCTTTTACTTTTATGCTCTCAATACTCACATAAAAGGGAGATC
>JAEZLD010000016.1 GCA_023415335.1 Bacillota bacterium
GCAGGCCTCATGGTATTCAATGCCTCTTATTTCAGCCATCTTGTTTAGAGTATGGAGAAGGAAGGAGGAATCATTCCTCTCCCCCCTGTGGGGAACCGGTGCCATATAGGGGCAGTCAGTTTCCACAAGTATCCTGTCCTCAGGAGCCTCCTTCAGCACCTCAAGTGCCTTCTTGGCATTTTTGAAGGTTATAACCCCTGTAAAGCCCAGGTAGTACCCTCTTTTGAGTATTTCCCTGGAAAATTCAACGCTTCCTGAGAAGCAGTGGAGCACTCCGGTGACACCTTTAAACTCATCTATCACCTTAAGAGTATCCTCATGGGCATCCCTGTCATGGATTATAACAGGAAGCTTAAGCTGAGCTGCCAGGTCCATCTGCTCCCTGAAAGCCCTCATCTGGGTTTCCCTGTTAAAGCCATCATAGTAGTAGTCCAGACCTATCTCCCCCACAGCCTTAAGCTTAGGCCCCTTTAAGAGATCCCCTATTTTATTAAGATTGTTCTTAACCTGGTCTGCGCTGTCCGGGTGGATGCCACAGGCTCCATATATAAAGTCGTATTTCTCAGTTAGCTCAGCTGTCCTTTCTGAGGATTCAATGCTGGAGCCACAGTTCAGGATTCTTTTGACTCCTGCGGATTGTATCTTCTCCAGTACATCCCTTTGGTCCTCCTTAAATGCTTCATCGTCATAATGTGCATGGGAATCGAATATCATAGCCTATCTTACCTCGCTGCCTGATGGTATTTCCCCTGCAATTGTGGTCACTATAAGCTTTGAGTCATCAGGTGTTGCAGCAGAGAGAATCATTCCGCAGGATTCCTCTCCTCTCAGCTTTATGGGCTTAAGGTTTGCAACCACTATTACCTGCTTGCCGATTAAGTCCTCAGGCTTGTAGAACTTGGCTATACCTGATACTATCTGCCTTACCTCTCCGTTCATGTCCAGCTTGAACTTAAGAAGCTTATCAGACTTCTTTATTTTCTCGCACTCAAGAACGGTTGCAATCCTCAGGTCTATCTTCTCAAAGTCGTCTATGGTTATCTCAGGCTTTATAGGAAGCATCTCTATTTTGTCTTCCTTTTCCTCATTAGCCTTTGTAAGCTCCTCATGGATTTTAGACAGCTCCTCAAGCTTCTTTTCCACATCTATTCTTGGGAATAGCAGCTCTCCTCTCTTAACAGTGTGTCCATCACCAATTACTCCAAAGGTCTTAGTGCTCTCCCAAGATGTCTCATCCTCCGTAAAGTTAAACTGCTCGTTTATCTTCTTTGAGGTGTCTGGAAGGAAGGAGGATATAAGGATGGATATAATCCTTATGGATTCGCTAAGGTTATACAGCACAGCTGCAAGCCTTTCCCTATTGGCCTCATCCTTTGCCAGTGCCCATGGCATGGTTTCATCTATATACTTGTTAGTCCGTGAAATAAGCTCCCATATTCTGTCTACTGCATCGCTGAGCCTGAGCTTATTCATAGTCTCTTCCACCTTTACAGGTGTTTCAAGGGCCATCTTTTTAATGCTCTCGTCAAACTCTCCCTCAAACCTGCCATGGTTCAGTACTCCGTTAAAATACTTTTCTGACATGGTCAGAGTCCTTGCAACCAGGTTCCCCAGATCGTTTGCCAGGTCTGAATTTATCCTCTTTATGAATTTCTCGTTGTTGTAAAGGCCATCCGCTCCAAAGGGTATCTCCCTGAACAGGTAGTACCTTACTGCATCCACTCCGAAGTGGTCTGCCAGAATCACAGGGTCAACCACGTTTCCCTTTGATTTGGACATCTTCCCTCCATCTACCATGAGCCAGCCATGGCCGAACACCTGCTTTGGAAGGGGAAGTCCTAATGCCATAAGCATAATAGGCCATATTATTGTATGGAAGCGGATAATGTCCTTTCCAACAAGATGCACATCTGCAGGCCAGTACTTTCCTATTGTATCCTCATTCTCCCCATCATAGCCCAGGGCTGTTATATAGTTTGAAAGTGCATCCACCCATACATAAACCACGTGTTTCTCATCAAAGGTCACGGGAATACCCCAGGTAAAGGTGGTCCTTGATACGCAAAGGTCCTCCAGTCCTGGCTTCAGGAAATTGTTAATCATCTCATTTTTCCTGCTTTCAGGCTGTATGAAATCAGGATGCTCCTCTATATACTTCATAAGCCTATCCTGATATTTTGAAAGCTTGAAGAAGTATGCCTCCTCCTTAGCCTTCTCTACAGGCCTTCCGCAGTCAGGACACTTGCCGTCCACCAGCTGCGTTTCTGTGAAGAATGTCTCACATGGTGTACAGTACCAGCCCTCATAATAGCCCTTATAGATATCCCCCTGGTCGTAAAGCTTCTTGAATATCTTCTGCACAGCCTTCTCATGGTAGTCGTCAGTGGTCCTTATGAACTTGTCATAGGAGATGTTCATAAGCTTCCACAAATCCTTAATTCCTGCTACAATGTTATCCACATAGGCCTTAGGAGTTGTCCCCTTCTCCTCAGCTATCCTCTGTATTTTCTGTCCGTGCTCGTCTGTTCCTGTAAGGAACATTACATCGTAGCCTGTAAGCCTCTTGAATCTGGCTGCTGCATCTGCTGCAACTGTTGTATAGGTGTTTCCTATATGCAGCTTGTCACTTGGATAATATATTGGGGTTGTGATATAGTAGGTCTTTCTTTCCATTTTTTATACCTCCTGAATAAATAAAAAAATCCCCGTCCCTTATACTAAGGGGCGAGGTCTCGCGTTACCACCCTATTCTACCTATACCTCACGGCATAGGCCTTGGCAGGTGACTGTTATCACCCTGCAATATAACGGTTGCAACCGCAACAGCTTACTTTATTTCAGCTGCCATGCTCCGGAGCCATGTTCACATACTACCCTCCTGCCGGCTTTCACCTTCCCCGGCTCTCTTTAAGGATTCCTGCATGCTACTCTTTCCTTCATTGCATATAAAAGCATAAACAATGCTTAAATTAGAATATATCAAATATATGGTTTCTTGTCAACAGGTACTTTTAAAAGCCATGATTTTTATTATCATAATAGCCAAACACACCAATTTATATTTTCATCATACCCTCTAAAAATGTCACTACCCTGTTTATCCCCAGCCAAAAGGATGAAAGCTTATATATTTCTATACGGTACCTTTCACCCTCAACCTCATCCTTTTCCATAGCCTTGAGCACTATCTCTTCGCTACCGTCACCATCCAGGTCTATCATGTTTTCAAGGCTTCTCACATAATAGTCGTACCTTCTTCCCACTCGGTTTCCAAAGTTATAGAGCCTTTTAGCTCTTCCACTTACTCTGTAGACCTCCAACCTTTGCACCCTTCCCACATTGAATATCATGTTGTTTCTGTATATGTAGGATATGATGGCTGCACCCCCAAACCCTGAAATTCTTCCAGAGCTGTCAGTGTCAAGCACTGCCTTGCTTTTATACTTAAGAGTATTATCCTCATAGGCATAGGTATAAAGCACCCGGTTATTCTTTTCCTCCCCAGATATTACCAAATCCCCTGGTATGTAAAAGGTTTCAGGGCGTATGTCCTCACCTATTTTTCCCGAATACAGGCGCAGTACCTCCCCGTCCTTATATTTGAATATTTCCATGTCCCCGTCCCTTCCCATTACTGCAGCCTCGTCCATGCTGTCTCCGTCTAAATCCCCGCAGCTTAAGGTTACTACATTGGTTATGGAAAGCTCCCTTTCGGCGTAGCGACTTCCTGTATTGTCAATAAAGTATATGCTGCCAGACGGGCTTACTCCAACCATCTCAAGCCTTGATCGGAATATCCCGCTGCACATAAACTGCAGAGGTACATCAGTGCTGCCAATAAAAGCCCCCGTTATATCCTTACCCTCAACATCTAACCTGTACAGCTCTGTATAGGTTTTCTTGTTTGATATCCTAACGAGATGAATCCCATCATCATACTCAACTGGTGTGGTATATTTTCTGCCTATGCTTTTAAGGTAGAGCTCGTTTTGGGATAAGCTTATGAGGTTATCACCTGCAAAGCTCTGGTAGTACTCTCCCGATGCAGCTATTTTTTTTAATCCAATGAGTCCAACATCATCTAGTGGAAACCTTATGCACCATCTTGTAGCTGCCAGAATTACCATAACAGCTGCAGCGAGCTTAAATACCAGCTTCGTTTTAGGTGAGGGAAGCTTGTTTTCTTTACCGTATACAACTATGGTACCTGCAGCCATGTCGTGAAGGGTCCTTCCATAGGAGTCCAATATAGCTATCATATACCCAAGAAAAAACAAGGATGAACCAATACGGTAAAGCTCCCTCTTAAGGCAAATTCTTAAGCTATAGCAGTTCAGCTTAAGATTCAGAATCCTCATGCCTATGGTTGAGCCCCATAGCCCCGTAGTAAGCACCCTGTAGACAAATTTAAGAGCCAGCACCAGCAGGTATGCTATGACTCCCATCCTCCTGAACAGATAGATTACCACTATAAAAAGTACAGTATCTATAATATAGCTTCCAAGAAGGGATGCTAAAAATATTAGTTTTTTCATTATTTTCATATGTTTCTCACCCTAAAAACTGTAATGTGTATAGCTTTCCCTTCTTACCAGATTATATAGCATATGTACACAGCAGCCAGGCTTCCTGCCACATGGGCAACTAAGGCTGCAGGGAGGCTTGCCCCAGTCTTTTTTACATTACAGGCTCCAAGATAAACAGAAATGGTGTAGAATATGGTTTCAGTTGAGCCCATCATAACCGCTGCAATTCTTCCCTCCATGGAGTCTACCCCATAAGTAGCTATTGTGTCTGTAAGTATACCCAGTGCTCCACTGCCTGATAATGGCTTTATAAGGAACATAGGCAGCACTCCCTTAGGTATCCTTAGGGCTTCTGCCAAAGGACTCAGAATACTTATCATATAATCCATGGCTCCGGACTTTCTGAACAAGTCTATTGCAAAAAGCATTGTTAAAAGATAGGCCGCTATACTGTAAATGGATTTGAAGCCCTCCTTGGCTCCCTGCACAAATGCTTCATAAACCTTAACTTTTTTTAGGACACCTATTAACAATATCAGTATTATAATTATAGGAATTATTATTTCTCCTATGTTCATGGCCTCCTCCTCCTGCCACGCCTTTTAAATATTTCTGCAGATATGAGCCCAAATACTAAGGCTACTGATGTTGCGGCTATGGTAGGCAGTATTATTTCTCCTGGGCTTTTAGAATTAAAGCCCGCCCTTATGGATATGACTGTAGTAGGCAGCAGCTGTATGCAGGCAGCATTTACAATAAGGAAGGTTACCATATAATCTGAGACGCTGTCCTTATCCGGGTTTATTTTCTGTAGCTCCTCCATAGCCTTAATCCCCATAGGGGTAGCCGCATCGGAGAGCCCCAGCATATTGGAGGCTATGTTCATTATTATGCTTCCCTGAGCCCTTGGGCTTCTTTTGGAAAGTCCGGGAAAAAGCAGCCTCATAGGAAGCCTCAGAAGCTTGGCCAAAAGATCCATAGCTCCTGATTGTTCACATATCTTTATGAGTCCTGACCACACTGCCATTATCCCTGTAAGTCCTATCAGAAGCTGTACGGAACGCTCTGCAGAATCTGTCATAGCCGAAACCAATCCTGAAGCATCCCCTTTTATCAGAAAGGCTGCTATTGCCATCAAAATCATGAATAACCATATCCAGTTAATCATATTACCACCTCAGTTAAATGTATGCAGGAAAAAGACATCATAATCCTTATTGTTATTTATCGAACATTTTTAAATCGCATCGGATAAATATTCGTATTTAAGCAAACTTTTTCCTTTGAATTTTAGTATATTCTATGATAAAATATAAGCAATATATAGGAAATGTCATCATTGTGTCATCTTCAGCGAAAGTACGGAGGTGTTAGAATGCTTTTAAGACCTGATGAAGTAACCAACCTTAAGAAAGGAAGACAGATTATTCTAGAGATTGAGGAAGGAGATATCAGGATACTGAAAAGGAATTTTTGCGGGGTATATGAGCTTTACGCGCAGAACGATCCCAAACACGCTGAATACTTTGAGGATTTAACTCTTTTCAAGAACAGATATGGTTCCACACATAAAAAGTTTCCACTCTATAACCTGACCCGCCAGCGGCTGGACATATACGCCATAGCAGATAACCTATCACCAAAGGAGCTTCTAAGGTGGTTTGGGGAATATGGAAAGATTATTCATGTTAGAACCAAAAACTATGCAGGAATAAATGTAGACTATTACAAATGGCTTTCAGACAGCGAAAATACAGTATCCAAGTTCCAGATTGCCAGCTGTAGCGAAAGCTATACCTTAAACATAAAGCTTGAGAACAAAATAAAGTCTGCCTGTTAATAAATATAAAATTTTTGGACGGCTCCTATGTAAAAGAGCCGTCCTTTTCTATGCTTTAATATTCTATGTTTTCCTTGATGCGTATATCATTAGCCATATAATAACATTCCTTTTTAGGTAGTTCACCAATAGTCAGATAGTCAAACAGCAGCTGAAGGGGTCTTGAGCCCTGTTGACTGGGATGCTGGCATATGGTAGCTGAAATGATTCCATCCTCTAAAAGCTCCCTTGTGGTAGGCACCATGTCATGGGAAATTATCTTGATTTCCTTCTGGCGTCCAGAGGCTATGACAGCCCTGCAGCCTCCATACACTCCTCCAGAAGCAAAGTATATGGCATTTATTTCCGGATGCTCCCTCAGCATGGATGCGGTAACCTCATAGCTTTCAACCTCGCTGTCCAGGTTTTCCTTCTGGCAGCATATGTGCATATTGCTTTCAAGCTCCTCCACCTTGGCTTTAAAACCGGCTACCCTTTCTGTATGGCACAGTATGTTTGACGAGCCTATGACTATACCCACGAACACATCCCCTTGAGTAATCAGGTGCATAAGCCCTGCTGCTGCCTCCCCGCTTTTATAATAGTTACTGCCTACATAAGCCAGCCTTTTAGAGTTTTCAATATCTGTATTAAGCGTAATCACAGGTATTCCCTGTTCACATAGCTGGTTGATACGGATGCGTATGCACTCGGAATTGTATGGGGATATGGCAAGTCCGTTTATGCCTTCCTCTACCAGGTCGTCTATTGCCGACAGCTGTTTCTCCTCATCAAAGGGCACCTGCTTTAAAAGCACGCTGCAGTTGTAGCCTTCTAAGTCCGCAGCCTTTTTCTCAATACCTTCAATAACCTGCTTGAAGAAGGCTTCAGAATTGCTGAAAATAACCACTCCCAGCTTAAGCCTCTTCTTTTGGGAAGCCAGTGCAATCCCTGCCTTATTAGGCTTGTAGCTTAGCTTTTCTGCAATTTCCCTAACTCTATCAGCTGTAGCTGCATTAACCATACCCCTGTTATTCAGTACCCTGTCCACGGTCCCCCGGGATACTCCTGCCAGCTCAGCTATTTCCTTTATAGTTGTCATATATATATCTTCTCCTTGTAAACTTATGAACAACATAGCATATTATCTACATGTTGTCAATTTACGGGCACGGTGCATCATATATGTTATTTAAGCACTATTGAATTGAATTTTTCTTTATGCTATTATAAAGTTAACGTGCACGTGCACGTAATATTATAGGTTATAGTAAATCAAATCTATAAAAAGGGGGGTCTCCAATGCTTTACATAGGCATTGATCTGGGCACATCTGCAGTGAAGCTTTTATTAATGGACAAGAAAGGTCACATAAGAAAAATAGTATCACGCGAATATCCCATATACTTCCCCAGACCAGGGTGGTCGGAACAGAATCCGGAGGACTGGTACGTCGAAACTCTAGAGGGGCTGAAGGAGCTTATAAAGGATGAGGACAAAAAAAGCATAAGGGGAATAAGCTTCGGAGGACAGATGCACGGACTTGTAATACTAGATGAAGATGATAAGGTTATCAGGCCTGCACTGCTCTGGAATGATGGAAGAACCTATGAGGAAACGGACTATCTAAACAATGTGATTGGAAAGGATAAGCTGTCCCAATATACTGCCAATATAGCCTTTACCGGCTTTACAGCACCGAAGCTTTTATGGGTAAGGAATAAGGAGCCCCATAATTTCGTAAGAATCAGGAAAATAATGCTTCCAAAGGACTATATGGCATATAAGCTTACTGGTGTCCATTCCACAGATGTATCTGACGCATCGGGGATGCTACTGTTTGATGTAAAGAACAGGTGCTGGTCTGATGAGATGTGCACTATATGCGGAATAGATAAGCGCATGCTGGCAAAGGTCTACGAAAGCTATGAGGCCATAGGCACCCTTCTTCCAGATGTGGCAGAAGAGCTTGGCCTTTCCAAAAACGTGGTAGTGGCAGCAGGTGCTGGAGATAACGCCGCCGCTGCCGTTGGAACAGGAACCGTAGGAGATGGCAGCTGTAACATATCACTGGGAACCAGCGGCACCATCTTTATTTCCTCTATGACCTTTGGAGTTGACCGCCATAATGCACTTCATTCCTTCTGCCATGCTGATGGAAGCTACCACCTTATGGGATGCATGCTCAGTGCAGCAAGCTGTAATAAATGGTGGGTGGAGGACATACTCAAAGCAGACAGCTACAGCGGTGAGCAGGAAAAAATCAGAGATTTAGGAGACAACCATGTATTCTTCCTACCCTATCTTATGGGAGAACGCTCCCCCCACAATGATCCTGATGCAAGAGGAGCCTTTATAGGCATGACCATGGGCACCACAAGAGAGGATATGACACAGGCCATACTTGAGGGAGTTGCGTTTGCATTAAGGGATTCCCTGGAGGTTGCCAAAAGCCTTGGAATAGACATAAGCAGGACTAAGATATGTGGTGGAGGTGCGAAAAGTGTCCTTTGGAAGAGGATTGTTGCCAACATACTCAATCTGGAGGTAGACGTAATAGAAAGCGAAGAAGGCCCTGCCTTAGGAGGCGCTATGCTGGCTGCCGTAGCCTGCGGAGAGTATGAAGGTGTTGAAGCTGCAGCAGAGGCTATAGTAAGGGTTGTGGACACTGTGGAGCCAGAGAAAGAGCTGGTTGAAAAGTACGAAAAAAGATATCAGGAGTTCAGAAGTCTTTATCCTGCACTGAAGACGGTATTTAAACAAATGAAGAACGAATAGAGAAAGTGGAATTCCAGTATCCCCCAAAAAAAGCCAGCTTAAGTGGACATATCCACCTCAGCTGGCCCTTCTTATTTATCCTCGTAGCATTCCCCGAACACCGTCTTTTTCTTTGTAATATATCCCTTCTGGCAGAGGATATCCATAAGGCTCTTAAGAGTATCCACATCCTTTACAGCACCCTCTTCAAGCTTTCCCAGAAGACTCAGGTAGTCATTAGGGTATACTGGAAGGTGTAGTTTTATCATTGCATAAAGCTCCTCATCCTTCCTGCCCATCATGCCTTTAAGTTCATCAAAGGGATTCTCTGTATGGCTTGTGGTAGTCTTAGCCATCCTTATCCTTACAGAGATGGTTCTTCCGAATATGGCAGAGGATATGAATGTGTCTCCTGACCTAAGGTATGGTAGCCTCTTTGCCTCCTCGGAGGTTATATCGGTTTCTTCCTTTATGGTTTCTATATCAGAGCCCCTGACAGTTCTGAATACCAGCTTGGTGTTAAGCTGGGCAGTTACCGTCTCATCAAGCAGTGCAGGCCTCTGGGTGGCCATTATGAGGAATACCCCATATTTCCTTCCCTCCTGAGCTATTTCCTTTATAATGGATTTTGCTGAGGAATCATATCCCTTTGGTGCAAAGTTGTGGCTCTCATCCAACGCCAGTATAAAGGGGGGGAAAAAGTCCTGCTTTTCTCCCAGCTGTATGCTGTCCCTGTAGTCCCTTCTCTTATGATACAGGTTGCCTATAAGGTAGGCTGAAAATACGTTTATAAGCTTTACAGGCCCCTGAACAACGGCAGTCTTTCCCTCCATAAGACAGTTTTCAATTGCACTGATGTCGTTGGTAAACAGCCCTTCCTTGTAGAGCCTCTGAAGCCTCCATTGTACTCCCTTTACCGATGCTCCAGGTAAGCTATTATACTTCCTGAATATCTCTACCATCTGGGAATATCTCTGTCTGTCAAGGTCATCCTGTGCGCTATCAAGCTTTTCTGAAATCTTCCTGTCGCTTCCCAAATCCAATGCCTCGCTTAATATTGAAAGCCTGTTTTCAAATGTAAAGTAGGTATCCTTTTTAGACCTGTAAAGCTGCTCTACTACGTTTGTCATAGGATCAGTAAGTCCTCCTGTGGAGGCTGCCCCTATAAGGCTTATAAGGTCTCTGGTGCTCAAATCCGTGAACCTGACTCCAACATGTTTTCCAATCTGGAGACATTTAAAGCTGGTGTCAAAGCTGCTTTTATACTCCTCCTTTAAACCTGAGGGGGAGGCAGTAAAATCCATCTCATAGTGGGGGTCCAGCACCACGCAGGGTATGGAAAGCTTCATTACCTCCTCTAGTATTACCCTCATTCCAAAGGATTTACCGGAGCCTGAGCCTCCGAATATTCCTATGTGAGGGTACTGCTGCATGGATCTTATGTCAAATATAAAAGGCACTCCCTGCTGGTCCTTAATGATTCCATCCTGCATTATGGCAAATAAGCCCTTAAGCTTCTCTTCCATGGTGTCCTCAAGCCCCTCCGTGCTTTTGATGACTCCTAATACAAGTCCATCCTCCGGCTCAGACTTAACAAGCAGGTCCTTTACCTCCTCAAACTCCGGCAGTCTTACACAGGACCCTGTGGCAACCGGGTAATCTCCTTCTACCATGAGCCTTACCCTGGCAATATACATCGTATTATCATCCACATTGTAGCCCAGGCACCTTAAGGACTCAAGAACCTGCCTGTCTGCCATCTCTCCATTTATGTTAAGAGGTATATATTTATTGTACGAGGTGGTTTCAACCACCTCTCCCCTCAGGGTTCCCTGAAGTTCATCCTCTATTATAAGCATCTGATTTATTTTAAAAGGTCTTTCCTCTGATACAACATAGACCTCCTGCTGATTAGTTATACCTGCTACCTGCATATGATTCCTCCTACCACCTTTTATTCCTCTTTGGATTCAAATAGGTTTCTATTATATCCCTGTCTATGCAGCTTTCTACATAAGCCTTTACCATTTCATCTGTAACCTTTACCTCCTTATCCACTATATCAAGCCACAGGGGTATTCCCCTGCCCTTAGGCGGAGTAATGGAGTATATAAGATTGCTATAGGACAGCCCCTCCTCATACTGTTCCTGAAGGAAGTCAAAGCCTATAACCTGCGGATCCTCTGATAGTCTTGCATAGCAGGTTCTGATTCCGCTTTCAGACTTTTTAGTCTCAGTATACATAAACTCCAACAGTTCACCCTCCTGGAGCATTCCAAAAAGTATCTCCCTGTCATAAAGCATGTCATCGTTTATATCCAAAAGACTTTTAACTGCATTAACTATATCTCTCGTCTTTACCTCCTCTGTAATTCCTATAATAATTTTATCATTATCCAATGCCTTTTGCTTAAAATTCTTCCACTCCTCAGGACAGTCAATACTGTAGTGTATCAGGGAGCCGTCCATGAGGAATAAATTTGCATCCATTGAATCCATGGCCTCTTCAGCAGCTTTAAGCTCAAGGCTGGACATTCTTGACCTTCTCCTTCCCTCGTCCTCTATTTCTGCCTCATGCTCCTCAAACATAGGTACATATATGTCCTGAAGAAGTATACCATCATCCACTCCTTTTGTGGATTTAGCCAATGCCTGTATTATTGAAACATAGTGAGGATATATTCCACCATAATTATTTATGGAGCCATCCACTCCGACTATACCTTTATCTGTCGATATTCTCTCGATTTCGACACTATTCAACTTTTCTAGTTTTTTCCTTTTGCCAATTTCTGTATATATAATATTAGCAATACTTTTTTTGTCAATTTTTCTCAATTTGCCCTCAAACCTTTGATTTACAAGGGTTAGCTTAGCTTTAATATCATCATTTTGCATCTGCACGCCTCCTTGAATATATATACATTCTAATACTTATACTGTTTTCTGACTACTTTTTTATTGATTAATGTAACTAATTTGAAAACTTAAATATCTTTTGTAAAAAATTTTGTCCAAAGTATTGACTTTAATTGGCATTTCTGTTATTCTCTAATTGTGAAATGTCGAACATTGTTGAAGGAGGAAGCAAGTATGAAATCAACCGGTGTAGTAAGAAGAGTAGACGAATTAGGACGTGTAGTTATTCCCATAGAACTCAGGAGAACTATGGAAATAGCTGAAAAAGATGCTTTGGAAATTTATGTAGACGGAGAATGCATTATTCTTAAGAAGTACCAGCCTGCATGTATTTTCTGCGGTAATGCAAAGGATGTTATAAACTTAAAAGGAAAGAACATCTGTAGTGACTGCATGGAAGAAATAAAGTCAAAATAATCTCTTACGTACATAACCTGTGCCAAATGGCACAGGTTTTTTATATATCCAAGCTGTATTTATATACCTCAGCCTTCGGAAGCTTCCTCTCCCTCGCTACTTCCTTTATAGCATCCTTCTTTGTAAGCCCCTTCTCCATAAGCATTTTAATATGCTCGTCAATTGGCAGCTCATTAAGCTGCTCCAACCTCTCCTTCTCAGATTCCTGCTTATCTTTACCCTCCATAACAAGCACAAACTCTCCCAAGGGTTTTTTGTCTTTGAAATCCTCAACTGCTTCTGAAAGGGTATACCTTACTATTTCCTCATGCTTTTTAGTAAGCTCCCTGCACAAGGCTATTTTTCTATCCCCAAAGCTTTCATATAAATCTCCAAGGGTTCTTTGCAGCTTATGGGGCGCTTCATAGAATATGACGGTTCTCTCCTCATTTTCAAGACTTTTAAAACGTTCACGCCTGCTTTTATTATCAGTTGGCAGAAAGCCTTCAAAAACAAATTTAGAGGTAGAAAGACCAGATACAACCAGTCCATATATAAGGGCAACTGCCCCCGGAACCAAATACACCTGTATTCCATTTTCAATGGCAAGCTTAACTATACCTTCTCCAGGGTCAGAAATACCAGGAGTTCCTGCATCCGTAACCAGTGCGATGTTCTTCCCTTCTAATGCCATTCCTATGAGCTTATCTCCGCTTTCACGCTGGTTATGCTCATGATAGCTGAAAAGAGGCTTTTTTATTTCAAAGTGATTAAGCAGCCTGAGGGTATGCCTTGTGTCCTCTGCTGCAATTATGTCTGCAGCCTTTAGTGTATTAAGTGCCCTTATGGTAATGTCCTCCAGGTTCCCTATTGGGGTTGCCACTAAATAAATAACTCCTGCCATATTACTAACACCTTCCATAAATACTGTTTATCTCATCACTATAGCGTCCATCCACGTTGTATATATACAGGGGTTCCTCTATCTTAAGGAAATCCCCTCCCCCCTTGGAAGCTTCCACAAGAAGCATCGTAGGAGCCTTGCCGCAGGATGGATGCACAAATCTGATTCTCTTAGGGGTAAACCTGTGCTTATCAAGGGCTAGTATTATATCCTTAAGCCTCTCCGGCCTGTGGACCATGTAAAGCCTGCCCCTGTCCTTAAGCAGCATTGCTGCAGAATATATAAGTCCATCTAAATCTATAAGTATCTCATGTCTGGATATTGCCTTGCTCTCATCAGAGCTCATAAGGCCCGTATTTCCCTTTTTATAGGGTGGATTGGACACAACCGCATCCATGGTATTTACGCCTATTACCTCATAGCAGTCTTTTATATCACACTCCAGCACCCTTATTCTGTCCTGGAGATTGTTTAACTCCATACTTCTAGAAGCCATGTCGGCAACCCTTTGCTGTATCTCAACGCCTATTATCTCCTTAGGCTCATATCTGCCATATATAAGGAGGGGTATTACACCTGTTCCTGTCCCTAAATCAACAACCCTCTCCTTCTTTTTTATCCTTGCAAAGTCTGCAAGCAGCACCGCGTCCACTCCGAAGCAGAAGCCGGATGGGTCCTGTATAAGTCTAAGGCCCTTTAGCTGAAGGTCATCGATTCTTTCACCTTCCTTAAGCAAGCACCTCACCTCCTGTGTATGCTATTTTATATTATAATCAATAATCCCTGATTTACAAAGTAAAATATATGTTTCATATGCACTGCTTGTATTAAAGGACAGTTTTCTCATTATAAATTTTGATATGGTTCTGCCCTGAATACCTACTACCCATAAATCCTTCTAAGATATGAGACTATTAAGGTATACCTTTCTTTTATCAGTAATGGCAATAAAACAAAGGATGGCTTTCTTCAGAATTTGATGCAGATACTGTCCTGCTTAACAGCGATGACCCAAGCATAGATACTGTGATTGCTAAGGGAAGCATTATGATAAGGAATAAAGAAATAATCGTATCAGGCACCTTTTAAAAAAATCCGGTATGGCAGATAAGCTCTGGCCATACCGGATTGTTAATTTATTGATATAAAGACTAATTATTGTTATTAGTTTTTCTTGATCTCTTTGCTATAAATATATATCCTGCTGCAGATATTACAAGCATAGCTGCCCATGCTCCGGTTGTTCCATTATCTCCAGTTGAAGGGCTGCCTGGTGTAGGTGTGCCTGGTGTAGGCGTACTATACACTATTTCAGAACGGTCCCTCACCCTAAGCCTTGGTATATACCCTCCATCTGTAGAAGCGGTATCTACGGTAATAGAGCCTAGGCCTATGGCAGATATGTTGTCCCCAACCTTTATGTTATCAAGACCTTTATATCCTGGCATTATATAGCCGTCTATGAATACCCTTGCCAAATCTCCCGCCTTATCCTTTATCATTATGGTTTCAAGGGTTCCATCTGTAGTATAGCCCAAGGAATAAACCGTACCGCTTACCTTTATAAGCTGTCCTAAATACTTTCCGCTCATAGCATCCTTAGCAGAAAGCTCCTTAGGTTTAACAGGGTCTGTTTCCCCAATCTTTTCTATAGAGCTTACTATAAGCTCCCTTTCCCCATTATAGGAGCCAGTAACTCCAGTTACCCTAACTATATCTCCTATCTTAAAGCTTCCATCTACAGGGAACAGATTGATTCCACCAGTTACGTCCTGTATATAGATACAATCGAAGAAGGCTGTGCTCTTGTCATGGCCTGATGCATTGCTGGTTACTATTCCCTCAAGGGTAAGCTTTACTCCCTCTCCTGCAGCTTGTGCAGCTCCAATTGAAGAAACTACCTTTTCAGGCTTAAGCTTGTTTATAATATCCATTACAATCCAGTAGTTGGCATACTGGAGAGTAGTTGCGTTTTCCATTTCTGTCTTAACCTCGAAGGTTGAGAAGAAGGCTGTGGATGCGGTAAGCAGCCATCCTCCGCCTGAAAGGTTCTCGGATGTCATAAGAGCAACATCGCCCTTCTTTACCACAACTGGGTCCTTGCTGTAATCAGGAATATAGCTGGAAGAACCACCGAATACTCCCTCATATTTTGTAGCCCATGTGCTGTCATAGCCCTTTATAGCAACAGAGGCAGACTTTCCAGGAAGTATGGCACCTGCATTGTATGCTGAGTATCCATTATTTGCATTGTTCCTGGCGAGGGCTACAAAGCTGTTGTCACTATTAAAGCAGGAAGCATCTGTATAATAAATACGGAATGCCTCATTTGCTTTTTTATCATTATCCACAACTATTGACTCCGCAAACCTGGTATCAGAACCAACTGACTGAAGTATTCCATTCATAAGCACATCAGCATTCTCATCTTCGGCAGATGGGTTTCCTCTGTCAGACTTGCCACATAATATAAGGTTGCCGCCAGATTCCGAGTACTTCTTAAGGGCAGCAAGCTCATCCTGTGTAAAGGTATATCCGCTTACACTTGTTCCATAGGATATAAATGGAACCGTTATAAGAACCATCTTATACTTCTTAAGGTTCTCATAGGTCATCTCTCCAGCATTGATATAGCTGACTCTTATTCCATTTTGTGCGCAAAGCTGTATTAATGCAGTATCGCTTCCAGAATAATTGCCTGACACATAGAAGTTTTTATGTCCTGCATCAATTGCCACATCAACCAGCTCATTAGGGGAAAGTACATCCAAATCTAGGCTGGATTTAAATACATATGGTACGCCGTTTAAGGTAGCGTTTACTGTAACTGAAATAGTCTGTTTTCCTATCTTGGATGGAGTAAACTTCTTGGTGTAATTTCCAGTGGATGCAGCTTCAAGTGCTTTAAGCCCTGTTTCCTTTCCAAGGTCGTAGGTATTCTGCCCTGATATAAGGGTGTATTCCATGCTGTTTATTGTAAGTGGTAAGGCTTCATAGTTGAAAAGGGATGCGGTTATGGTCATCTCTTCTCCTGTAACAGGTATTACAGCACTGGATTTAACTGATGATACTCCTATCTTAAGCACATCACTTGTCCATACAGGTGCAGTAACTGCTATATCCCCGTCTGCTTGAACTACCTTAAGGTAGTAGTAGGTATAGTCACATGGCAGGGTAATGTCTATTTCAGCAGAGTTTGAGGTGTACTCATTACTCCATACAGCTACCCCTCCATTTACTATTACATACACGGTTCCTAAAGCTTCACTGTTATCATCATGAATGCTGGCCTTTATATTTGCCTTCTCAGGGGTTTTATCAAGTATTGTTCCCAGTCTGTTTCCATTAAGGGTATAGTTTATATTAAGGTTTTTATCCTCGGTTGCATATACTGACATGTCCCTCATGGCATCGTACAAACCCTGCTCAGAGAAGTCGTCTGTGAGTATTACAGTCCTTCCTGCGTTAGAATTACCCCAGTTACCCTTATGGTTATCCTGATTGTTGGTTGGGGCCACATGCCAGCCTGTATCAAGAGCCATCTGATAATACTCGTAGCTTCTCCAGTAGGAGGAGCTTCCTATTGGTCCTTCACCATTGCCTACCTCAAGGAGGCTTATCTGTGCATCTCTTGCTGCAGTCCAATATCCGAAATCCGCAAATGTGCCAAAGGTTGTGCCTGGATGGTTGAACTGTGATATGCTGCTTGGCACGGATGTCAGCAGGTCATAGTATGCCTGAAGTCCCGCATTATTTGTCTTATTGTTCAGGGTAGTGTTATTTCTGGATACAAAGCCATCCGTATTAAATGTATTCATATGACCAGGTCCCCCTGACCAGGTCATTTCATAGCCATACATAAATATCTTGTCATCAGTTTTGGCATTGTATTCCTCTGTGGTCTTTTTAGCCTCAGCCCACTTTCCATTTCCACTGTTAACATCATTAATATTTCCAAGATTTGAGGATGAGTCAAAATAATTGGAATGATCTGTTACTGCCAGGAAGTCTACGTTTTCAGAATCTGGCAGTGAAAGCACATGGTCATAGGCATTCTCAAGAGTTCCAGAGCCATCGGAGTACTCTGCTGTGTGAGAATGAAGCTGTCCAAAATAGAGCTCATACTTAGGCGCCCCTACAGTAAAAGACCAGCTGTATGTTGTGCTTACACTATCTGTTCTCTTAATTACCGCAGTTATAGTATGCTTGCCATCCTTAAGATCTGATGATGGAGTATACTCTGCCTTGCTTCCATTTACCTGTGCTTTAGCTGGTGCTGAGGAATCTATTGCTATAGTTACCTCAGGTGAGGCTCCAGCGTTTTCAAAGCTTATAGAAATAGTTGGGCGTTTGCTGCTTCCAGTTGCAGAGCCTGCCTCAGGTGCTACTGATGTAACACGGGGCTTATCCTCTATAGCTATGGTAGCAGTTTTAGAGGTATTGTTGCCTGCAGCATCCTTAGCTGTTATGGTTACTTCTATAGACGAATTTCCAGTTGTAATATTGCTTCCTGGTATAACTGCCTGATACTTGCCTGAGGTAGTGTTCAAGGTCATTTCAGCAGGCCCATAGGAGGTACCTGATATTTTATAGCCTAATGTAACGCTTTCTACCCCTACATTATCCGAAGCAGCTATTGATACTGTATAATCCTTTCCTGCCACTGCAGGGATAAAGGAGTCTGGAAGAGCAATTTCAGGGTTAACCTTATCTACACCTACCACAAAGTCACTGCTGCTGCCTACTCTAAGCTGACTTGTTGTATTGTATTTTGACATACATGCATAAAGGTCAACCTTGTCTCCTGTCGACGTTCCATTAGGATATGTAGCAGAACGGTATATTCCTAAGGTATTTTTCTCTGAATCGGTTATATTTGTTGTGCCATTAGACGAATATGTTCCCAGGGTAACCTGAGGTAGCATTATCCATTCAGATATTAAATCATTTATATCTGCAAGAGCTTCCCTGATTGTATTATACTTCTGTACCGGAATCATGGTGCCGTTATACTTTAGAACAGTCTTAGCTGCTGTTATACTGCTTAGCTGTAAAACGCCGCCATACTCACCAACGGTACCTGTAACAGCTACAACATCTCCAAAGCTATTAGTACTAAGGGTCTCATTATAAATCTGGAAGCCGTAAATCTGACCTCCATATACGTCCTCAATTATGGCTGTATTCATGGTATTATAATTACCATACCTGTACACCAGCTGTCCTACTATGGTTATACTCTTGCCATTATGCTCTGCCTTGTTAATGTCCTTTATAGGAACTGCATTATCTGCCTTTATCATATCCTCTGTAACAGGGTCGGCAGGTGCCTGCTCCATGCTGAGGACCCTTAGCTGGTAGCCATTATAATCCCCCACAAGGGCTGTAACGTTTACCACGTCTCCCTGTTTAAAGCCATCTATCCCAAGCTTATATATATTTATAGTGTCGCTTCCCTGAGTAACAGGGGTGTTCCCAGTCTTGTTTATAGTGCCTAGTGTTAAACCATAGAGTCTTATGAGTGTTGATTCATACTTTTGTGAGGCACTGGAACCATTATCTGCTATCAGCTCGGCCAGGGTTGTCTTCTTTGCAATAGGCAATGGGTTACTTGAGGATAATAGCATAAACTGTTTAGAATCACTGGCATCTACATTATCAAACTCTAACAAACCCTTATACTCTGTCAGCTTTCCAGTGACCTTTATCTTGTCTCCTGCCTTAAGAGTTCCTTCAGTCTTAAAGTATACGTCTATTCCTGCAGTATCGTCCTGTATATATACATTTCTTCCGTCTACAAAGGTTACAACTCCTTTAACTGTACAGGGGGTTGTAGTACCGTTCAGCTTTCTAGCCTCAGCTATGGTTGTTATGTCTTCCGGAGTCTGTGGCTCTCCAGTGGCAGTACCGCTTATGGTTATACCGCCTGCTATGTACATTGTACCGCCTGAGCTGATATCTCCTCCCTGTCCTGCAACGTTTTTATCCACTATTATACGGAACTGTGCATTGCTCTGGTTTGCTGCATCAGTACACGGTATATCGGCGAAGTTTTTTGTGGTGGTAGCAGTAGCGTTTCCTATGGGAATGGGCTCTCCGCAATCGGTCCAGACTCCAGACTTATTATACTGGATCTTTACGCTTCCAGGTCCTGTCTTAGAGGCCCTTACTCCACCTGATATGGTTATGGTGCCATAGCCTGTAGTTGGTGTTGAGAAATAAAAAGCCTTCCCCTCTGACCATTTATCGCAGCCATAGTAAGTGCCTCCTCCACCATAAGTAGCAGCACCAGCGGCATCGAAGCTGATGTCGCTCATACCCTCTTTAAATACCCCTGATTTTGTCTGACCTGAGTTTTGAATAGTCCATACTGCCAGGTCCTTAGTGCTGTCTTCCGCAGCTGAAGCCCTTGCCGAAAGACTATAGGAGAATGATGCAAAGGTCATTAGGAATGCAAGCAACAATGACATTACCCTTTTCATAAATCTACCCCTTCCATTTTTTCATTAATTTAAATTTAACATATTTAACATATATTGGCAATATACAGAAAACAATTGTGTGTTGTACGAAAAAGGGGTTGTCGCTTAAGTGATTAAAAATCACTGGCGATAGCTCCTGATTTTTTGTGTTTTTGAGATGTTTAATGGCTTAAGTTTATATAAATATTGGCGTTAGCCAAAAAAGCGTAACTTTAATAGAGGTTCTGATATGAATGATTTTTTTGTTTTGAACCTCGAAAAACTCAGGCTGATTTTGTTTTGTAAAGATAACTTCCGCAGCATTCATTTTGTATCTTGCTGTGGAGTTTATTTATGTTATGGCCCATTGCTAGCAGTATGCTTTCTGCGAGGACATTCTGGCGTCCACGCGTAAGAAACCTTCTGAATTCCATATCACCCTTTACATCAGCAAATGCACCTTCTGACTGTATGCTTCGGTTCATTCGCAATTGAACACCCTCATCGCTGATGATTCTGTCCAGGC
>JAEZLD010000021.1 GCA_023415335.1 Bacillota bacterium
GAATGAATAGAAACTCAAGTACCAAGGCATTAGTTGAATCCGGGCTTATGACGGCCCTGACAGTTGTTCTGATGCTTGCGGCATCTTATCTGCCGATTTTAGGCTATGCAGCTATGTTTGTGTGGCCACTGCCTATTGCCATGGTATATGTAAGACATGGAAAGAAATACAGCATTTTGGCACTCGTTGCCTCAGGCATTATTTCAGGACTTATATTGGGAAGCTTCCTCTCATCATTATCTATGATAGTAAGCTTTGGACTTGCAAGTGTTATATTAGGATACTGTATAGTTCATAAGAAACCGGCACACCTGACAATCGTTATGATGGCAGCTGCTATTTTTATAGGTATGCTTATTATGCTTAAGACGTATAGTGTAGTTTTTGGTCAGGACTTGATAACCATGACAATAGATACCTTTAACCAATCTATTGAAACTGTTAAGCAGATGTACTCCTCTATGAATATACCTGAGGAGACCATAAATACTGTACTTGGAGCGATAGACACAAACAAAATTGTTATGATTATGCCTATTGCCCTGGCAGGCTCAGCCTTGGGAATGGCTTTTATAAGCTATCTTATTGCAGGAAAGCTTTTTAAGAGGTTTGACTGTAATATGGATCCAGTAAAGCATTTCTCACAGTGGTATCTTCCAAGGGGGCTGGTTTTCGCGGTAACATTAATTGTACTTATTGCATATCTGTCAAATTATACAAAATTGAGCTTAGCAGAGTCATATTTTAATAATGCATATTTAGCATTTATTTATATGTTTCTGATAAATGGGCTGTCTGCCATGGATTTTTTTCTGAGTAATAAGGGAATTCCTAAGGCTTTTAGAATTATTATATGTGTACTTGCTGCACTTTCGGGACTTTCCACAATTCTTATGTTTGTAGGCTTGGTGGATAATGCATTAAACCTGAGAAAACTGGATAAAACAAGAATAAGGAATGTTTAATAATAAATTAAATTGTCAATCCTCAAATATGGAGGGTTATTATGGATAATAAGTTTAAGATATTTTTCCCTAATACAAAAATTTATCTTATAATAATTGCAGTATTAATATTTCTTCTGGCCTTGTACGAGCCCTATGTGGCCTTACTTGGAGTAGCTATATTCGGGTTTCTTGTATTTTATAATGTAAGGCTCAACAGAAAAAGAAGCAATGAATGGAGCAGGTTTGTTGAGGACATGTCTGCAAATTTAGATGTGGCTGGAAAGAACACCTTGTCAAATACCCCATTTCCCCTAGCTGTTATTAATACAAATGGAAAGGTGATATGGGGCAACAGCCTTTTTTCTTCTATCTTTCCAGATGGTATGTATGATAAGGATATAAGTCTTATTATAAAGGAATTTGATACGAAAAAAATATCTGAGAATAAGTCTAATATATTTAATAGGATTGAAATTGGAGAGGGCTTATACAACGTTGTAGCTTCTCGTGTTTCTATAAATAAGGAGAAGCCAGGACAGAAGGACATCTATATTCTTTATTTTGTAAACCATACAGAATGTTATAACCTATATGACATGTATAACAATAAAAAGCCCATAGTTGCTTTAATTGAGGCAGATAACTTTGATGAAGTGCTTAAAAGTGCCGAGGAAGCTAACAGGCCTGCCATAGTTGCAGAAATAGACAAGAGAATAAATAGCTTTGCTGTATCACTAAATGGTATGTTAAAGAAATATGACGGAAATAAGTATGTGCTTGTATTTGAAAACTCCTATTTTCAGGAACTTGTGAATAATAGATTCTCATTTTTGGACAGTATAAGGGAAATAGATTATGGAAACAAAATTCCTGCTACGCTAAGTATAGGAATAGGAAGGAATGCAGAGTCACTATATGACCTGCATCAGTATGCCATAGCCGCCAAGGATCTGGCACTTGGAAGAGGAGGGGACCAGGCTGTTATTAAGGATGGTGACAGGTTATCCTTCTTCGGAGGAAAGTCCAAGGAGGTTGAGAAAAGAACAAGGGTAAAGTCAAGGGTAATGGCCTATGCCATGTCAGGACTTATAGCGCAGTGTAGTGAGGTAGTTATAATGGGCCATGAAAGCCCGGATATGGACAGCCTCGGTGCGGCCATAGGTATGTACAGAGGCTGCAGGCAAAAGGGAAAGGACACATATATACTTTTAAATAAAAATAATTCTTCTATTTCTAAGCTTATGGATAAGCTGAATAAAAACAGTGAATATAAGGATGTTTTTATATCAAACGAGGCTTTAAACCGGGTGGTTACAAAAAACACCCTTGTAATTGTGGTAGATGTTCATAGGAAAAGCTTTGTAGAATGTCCGGAGCTTCTGGACAGTGCAGGTAGTATAGTAATTATAGATCACCATCGCAGGAATGTGGATTATATTGATAACGCAACTGTATCCTATATAGAGACCTATGCCTCCTCATCCTGTGAGCTGGTGACAGAGCTTCTGCAGTATTTAACAGAAAAGCCGGCTTTAAATGAGCTGGAGGCTCAGGCACTTATGGCAGGAATATACCTGGATACTAAGAGCTTTACCTTTAAAACCGGTGTCAGAACCTTCGAGGCAGCAGGATTTTTAAGAAGAATGGGAGCTGACCTTATAGAGGTAAGGAGGCTATTTGCGGAAGACCTGAATACCTATAAAGAAAGAACAAGCCTTGTAAGCAGTGCTGTAGTACAGGATGGTATAGCCATTGCAGCAGCTGAAAGGGAGCCTGGAAATGGCCTTGTGGTACCCCAGGCGGCAGATGAACTGCTTAAAATAGAAGGAATACAAGCATCATTTGTGCTAGCACCCTCAGGAAGTGATATAATAGTTAGCGGAAGATCCTTAGGAGACATTAACGTTCAGCTTATACTAGAAAGTATGGGCGGTGGAGGACATATGACAATTGCAGGAGCAAGGATACCCGGAGTATCCATTAAACATGCATCCTCAATTCTTCAGGATGCAATATATAATTACTTAAAGGAGGAAGACAATAAATGAAGGTTATATTAAAGGCAGATGTAAAAGGTGTAGGAAAAAAAGGTGAGGTTATAAATGCTTCAACAGGCTATGCAAGAAACTACCTTTTCCCAAGGAATCTTGCAGTAGAAGCCACAGAAGGAAGCATGAAGACACTTGAAAAGCAGAGGGAGCTGGAGGCACAGAAAAAGGCCGAGGAGCTTGAGGAGGCTAAAAAGCTTGCTAAGAAGCTGGAAGGCATGACTGTTAAAATGCAGGTTAAGGCTGGAGAAAACGGAAAGCTGTTTGGCTCCATAACCTCTAAGGATATATCAGAAAGCCTAAAAGCACAATATGGTATAGACATAGATAAGAAGAAGATAATACTCGCAGAGCCTATAAAGGTTGCAGGAGCATATACCTCTGAGGTAAAGGTTTATCCTGAGGTAAGTGCGAAGCTTACAGTAATGGTAGAGGCAATATAATAAACACATAGGAAAGCCTGGAGGTAGAGTTTTGGAAAATTTAAGAGTTCCTCCTCATAATATAGATGCGGAGCAGTCGGTACTTGGAGCCATGCTCCTTGACAGGAATGCCATAGCTGAGGTTACTGATATATTGAATGGGTCTGAATTCTACAGGGAATCCCATAACCAGCTTTTCAATGCTATTGTGGAGATTTATGACAGGGATGAGCCTGTAGATATGGTTACACTTGTGGATTTCCTGAGAAGCAAAGGTCTTTTGGAGAGTGTAGGTGGCGTGTCATACATGTCCAACCTGGTAAATTCAGTTCCAACAACTGCTAATGTAAAATATTATGCCAAGATAGTGGCAGAAAAGTATATACTAAGAAGGATGATACTATCCTCCAGTGAGATAATAGAAAAATGCTATGCCGAGCAGGATGATGTTCAGGACGTAATGAGTCAGGCAGAAAAGAGTATATTTGATATTTCACAGAACAAGAGTCATAAGGATTTTGAGCAGCTAAACACAATCATTGTCAGAAGCTTTGATGAGTTTGAAAGGCTGTACAAGAATAAGGGAGATATTACGGGGCTTACATCAGGCTTTACCGATCTTGACAGGAGGACCTCAGGTTTTCAGAAAAGTGACTTTGTGCTGGTAGCTGCCAGACCATCCATGGGTAAAACAGCCTTCATGCTGAATATTTCTCTTGCTCCTGCTCTTAGGATGAACAAGAGTGTGGCTATTTTCAGTCTTGAAATGTCCAAGGAACAGCTGGTAAACAGAATGATATGCTCAGAAGCCTATGTGGATGCACAGAAGCTGAGGGTGGGCGACATAGATGACGAAGACTGGGTTAAGCTAGCCAAGGCTGCAGGACCTTTGTCCAATGCAAACATATATATAGACGATACACCAGGAATATCCCTATCAGAGCTTAGATCTAAATGTAGAAGGCTTAAGATTGAAAAGGGTCTGGACATGATACTCATTGACTACCTGCAGCTGATGACTGCTGGCAAAAATATTGACAACAGGCAGCAGGAGGTATCGGAGATATCAAGGTCTCTGAAGGCTCTAGCAAAGGAGATGAATGCTCCTGTAATAGCCCTGTCGCAGCTTTCCCGTGCCCCTGAGGCCAGGGCTGACCATAGGCCAATACTTTCCGACCTGAGAGAGTCAGGCTCCATAGAGCAGGATGCAGACGTGGTTATATTCCTTTACAGAGACGAATACTATAACAAGGACACAGAGAAGAAAAACATTGCCGAGGTGATTATTGCGAAGCAGAGAAATGGTCCTACAGGAACCATAGAGCTTGCATGGCTTGGTCAGTATACCAAGTTCGGCAATCTTGACAGATACCATAACGACTAAATTAACGGGGTGTAGTTGAGTGGATAACAAGCATATAATAGAAGAGTTTCTTAAAAAGTATGGAATGAATCCGGATACCATAGATATAGATAAGGAATGCGGTCGCTTTATAGAGGAAATGGATAGTGGCCTACAGGGAGAAGCCTCCCTCAAGATGCTCCCTTCATATATAAGTGGCCAGGGAGAGGTTCCTGTAAATGAAAGGGTAATAGTAATGGATGCGGGAGGAACTAACTTCAGGGTGGCATCTGTTTACTTCAATGAGAACAATGACGTGGTTGTTGAGGATTTTGCCCAATATCCCATGCCAGGCTCCCAGGGGGAGATAACCGATGATGAGTTTTATGATACTGTAGCAGAGTACCTGAGGCCTGTAATAGATAGAAGCAATAAGATAGGCTTCTGCTTCTCCTATGCTACTGAGGCACTTCCTGATATGGACGGCAGACTTATACAGTTCAGCAAGGAAATAAAGGTAGCCGGGCTTCCAGGCCAGGTTATAGGGAAGGGTCTCCTTCAAAAGCTTAAGGAAAAGGGCATGGACAACAACAAGCATATTGTAATACTCAATGACACTGTAGCAACGCTTCTATCAGGAAAGGCTGCCTGTATTGGAAAACCCTATGATGGCTATATAGGCTATATTCTTGGAACAGGTACTAACACCTGCTATAGTGAAGAAATCTCAAATATTAAAAAAATAAATGGAATAAAACCAGGCAGAATGCTTATAAACATGGAGTCTGGAGGCTATAACAAGGCTACCAGAGGGATTATTGATGAGGAAATGGATAAGACAACAGTTAATCCTGGGCAGTATTCTTTTGAAAAGATGATATCAGGACAGTATCTGGGCTCTGTTATGCACACATCCGTTTTAAAGGCAGCAGATGATGGTATATTTACCGCAGATGCGGCACAAAGGCTTAAGGCGTTAGGTGAGCTGGTAACCATAGATGGAGATGAATTTATGAGAAACCCATATGGCACAGGGAAGCTTGCCTCATGCTTTGAGAAGGGTGATACGGACGGAAGGGAAAGGCTTTACTTTATAATAGATGGAATACTGGAGAGGGCAGCAAGGCTTGTGGCTGTAAATCTTATATCTATCATAATAAAGACAAATACAGGGAGGAGCCCGTTGGAACCGGTATGCATAGCTACAGAAGGCTCTACATTCTATAAGCTTAAATCCTATAGGGATAAGATAGAGTATTATATGAAAAAGAATTTAGTTGACCAGAATGGTAGATACTATGAGATAGTAAAAATAGAGAACTCCTCACTTATTGGTGCCGCCATAGGGGGACTTCTATCCTAGAAAATAATGCAATTAAAGCAGCGGAAGTTTACTGCTGCTTTGATTTTTGTTGAAAAAACCTAAGTTATCAACAGAAAAAGGGGAAAATCCACACAAAAACTGTTGATAATGTGTACAAATTCTCTAATAACGACACAAGTTGTGGATTATTTTGAAGGAATGCCTGCACAATATATATTTTGGAAAGAGGCAGTATCTTGACTTATGGTATATTTGTAGTAAAATAATATTTATGTTATGCGCTTCTGTAGCTCAGTTGGTAGAGCAACTGATTCGTAATCAGTAGGTCACCGGTTCAAGTCCGGTCAGGAGCTCCAAATCAATCCTGTAAAGAATAGGATTATCACTCATAGGTACAGTAACCGAACAATGTAACTCTGTGCACTAGTAAAAAAGTTTTAAGTTTTCTCCAAAGCTACGGTATAATGTTTATACATTCAGAAGTTAAGTCTCATTCTTTTAACCTTTTAAAATGAAAATTTAAAAAAACAGGGCTAGAAAGGTGTTCTTTCCGGCTCTGTTTTTATAGTTTTGTATCGAAGATATCTGCATTTTTTCATACTTCACTGTTTTTATGATGATGCGAATAATTAACAACGCAGTTTCATCAGGAATTCTGAGGGGAATATCTATTGATAATGTTCCATTGTTTTTCAGTAACAGTTTTTATTTGCCTTCGTATAAAAAATGAAGTACGCATGTAAGTGGCTATTGCCCCTTGTGACAGTCGGAGGCAGAATCCATTATATACTTTATATTGTGTGTTTTTAATATCGATTTTATGTGATTTCCATTATCTTTAAAAAGCAACGCAATAACAAGTCCTGCTAGCACTAGTAGGCCACCGATTATATGGAAAACTGTAAACATCTCATTTAAGACTATTACGGCAAATATAGCGGCAAGTATTGGTTGTAGCAATGTAAGTATTGAAACCGTAGATGATTCAATATAACCGAGGGCATAATTGATTGAAAAGTAGCCCCCAACCTGTGTGATTAAGCCCAGGCATAATAAGTAGGCCCAAGATGACAATGAGAAACCATATAAGGTACTTCCTGTAGCAATGCAGCAAATCAATAATGAGATGGTACATCCTAAGAAAGTGAAGAAAACCACTTGAATAGTGCTGTTTTTCTGCCTGACTTCTGTCACTGACAAAACATACAGAGCGAGAAATATACTTGCGATAATGGAAAACAAAAAACCGGTATCAATTTTCATATGGATGATATTATTAATACCAATAATTATAGCAACCCCTAGAATTGCAATAGTATTGCCAACCCAATGGAAGCGGTTCAGCCTTTCTCTAAACAATATCATTGCTCCTATTCCGACCCATACTGAGGAAAGATTGACAATCAAAGTAGGAAATGTCGTATTGGATACAATTACAGCCGTATTCCAAAATACCAGCTCAAATGCAAAAAACACACCGCCCAATAATGAAAGGCAGATTCCTTTAAAATTCATATCCTTGCTTTTTAACCGGATATAGAAGGGTAATATAAACAACGTGGCAAAAAATACCCTATAAAATGAAACAGATATGCCATTGACACGAGACTTCTTTACAAAGAATGCTGATATGGATATACATGCAATTCCAAAGAATAACACTATCCATGGCAGCTTTTTTAATTTTTTGTTCATATACATACCACCATATTACTAAAAATTTCTAGTTATTACATAACCTACTATATTATAGTCCGTTTTAGAATGTTGGTCAATATAGCCTAATTAAAAAAATTATTGGAGCAGGTCTTAAGGCTCCCACAAATAACCATATGAGAGATTGGCATTTCATTGTAATAAAGGATAGACAAGTTGTGATGGAGTTACTTGATATTATTCCGAAAGGAATATCTGATGAGGACATGGAGCAATTACTTAAAGATTGGAATGTAAATGATTTGACACAACAATCATGCTATAGAAATGCTGTACCAAAACAACATCAAATGCTTGCTGACGCGTCAGCAGTAATTATACCTTTATTAAAGTAGAAAGTTGATATCATGAAGCCTGATAAGCTTTCACATTTGAATGGTTTTGCTTCAATATGGTCTTGTATTGAAAATATTATTTTAGCAGCTACGGCAGAAGGATATGCATGTAACTTGAGAATACCTTTAGGGGATGAGTGAAAAAACGCAAGAAATGTGTTAGGCTTTCCAGAGGGTTATTTGATGTTTGCTTCATTGGTATTGGTATGCCAACCAAGTATGCAAAAATGGTAGAACAAAAGGAAATCAATTTAAAGGAAAGAATACATAGCAATAGGTGGTAATACTGTGGGAAAATCATAGTTTTTCTGCGAAGGGTGCTAAAATGCAAATATCATCAGTATTTGAGGGGAGAATAGTACAGATGAAAACTGTAGTACTTTTATATAACACGAGTTGTATATATGAAATTGTGATATTAAATTATTTTCTTAATTTTACCGGGAAAGATGTTGTGTTTGTTTCATTAGATGGTAAACAGATAACGGCAATGGAAGGATATTCTATTAATGTTTCGGAAAAACTAAAGAGCATTGCCCCTGATGATGTTGAACTTGTGATTGTACCAGGAGGTAATATCACAGAAATTGATAATTACGAAGTGTGGGATTATTTATCCAAAGTTCATATGAATAATGGAATTATTGCAGGAATCTGCGCTGGAGTAGATGTGCTGGAACATTCAGGTGTTCTTGAAGGAATTATATCAACACATTCATCTGAGATGGATGTTGCAGTGGCTGACACAGTGATAACTGCACGTGCAAATGGATATGTGGATTTTGCTATAGAGGTTGCAAAAAAAATGGACTTATTCCAAGATGAAAATGACCTGGCAGAGACAATTGCATTTTGGAGAGAATATCAAAGAGTTCAATGAGATTCCTGTTTTTCACGTCTAAACAGTGGGTAGGTGAATTGACACGCTGGCAGCAGTGAACGGATTTACTTACCTGTTTTTTGCTTTATGAAAGTAATGCTTGGAAGTGTAAATGGCATGGCACGATATCATTCATATAAGGATTATACAAAGTAAATTTATAGAATAAATAAGAGAAGAGTAATAAAATTATACTGGATACATACATTCCCAATAGCCACTAAAATACACCTTATAATAACTAGATATAAGTTTAATAAACCTTGATATATCAATATAATTAGTGTTAAACTTGTATTAGCTGAAGAGGTTTTAACTGATTCGTAATCAGTAGGTCACCGGTTCAAGGGCGGTCGGAAGCGGCAAAAGAACTTTCGCACATGAGAAATTAACTTATGGCCGGAGGTTCTATTTTTTTATTATATAATAGAAGTATATTATAAATAAAAAGCTGAAGGGGAAAGTGGGTGAAGGAATGAATGATAAGTTTTTATGTGTAATGGCGGGCTATGATGAAGCTACAGAAGAATATTTGTCAGGAATACAGAGGAGTTTATATGAAAGTGGGTTTGTTGGAAGACAAACAAGGGATATACCTCATCACATAACTTTAGGTACTTTTGACTGTGACAGGGAGGATAACATAATAAATCTAGTAAAGTCTGTTGGAAGTAATACTGCTGCATTTGATATTACATTTAACCATATAGGAGTTTTTGGTGGCAGCAGGGTATTGTTTATTGCACCTGATGCAAATTATAATTTGTTAAAGCTGCAGGGATGTTTTAGTGAAGGCTTTGGATGGACACCTCATACAACCATGTTAATTGATGAACCAGATAATATATTCCGGGCGTTGCCTGTTGCAGCACAACAGTTCCATTCATTCGAGGGGAAGATTGAGAGCCTTCATCTTTACGAATTCTGGCCTACAAGACATATAGTATCGGTTAAGCTGCAAAGCCAGCACGAACACAACGAAGTAATATAATTTGGAATATCATTATATAAATAGCAGGTGTCAGATCGTTGTAAAGCAACGTTCTGAATGGCACCTAGTAAGGGAGTGGTTTAATTGGATAAGAATATTGGTTTTATAGGAATGGGCAACATGGCTATGGCTATATCAGCTGGAATAGCAAATTCGGGTGCGGTGGATAAGAGTAGGATATATGCATATGCACCACATATGGAAAAGCTTAAGGCAAATGCAGAAAGGATAGGCTTTACACCCTGCAGCAGCTTAAAGGAGATGGTGGAAAAGTGCCAGGTTATAATTATGGCGTGCAAGCCCTATCAGATTGAACAGGTGCTGCATGAAATAAGCGATGAACTGAAGGGAAAGACTCTGCTTTCTGTGGCTGCAGGATGGGATTTCAAGAAATACAGTACTCTTGTAGATAAAAGCACCTGCATACAGTTTATAATGCCCAACACTCCAGCCATGGTAGGGGAGGGGGTATTCCTGTTTGAGGAGGAGAACTCCCTTGTGTCAGAGGATAGAAAGGAAATAATGGAGATATTCTCATCCATGGGAGTGGTGCAGGAGCTTCCTTCAAGGCTTATGGGGATAGGGACCGCCATAACAGGCTGTGGGCCTGCTTTCATAGATATGCTTATGGAGGGCTTTGGGGATGCTGCAGTGAAATATGGTATACAAAGAGATATGGCGTATAGGCTGGTAGCACAGATGGTGCTTGGAAGTGCCAAGCTGCAGCTTACCACAAAGAAGCACCCTGGAGTTCTTAAGGATGAGGTCTGTTCCCCTGGAGGAACTACAATACTAGGGGTGGAGGCACTGGAGAAGGCGGCTTTAAGGTCAGCATGCTTAAGCGCAGTAAATGCTATAATGGAAAAATAGAAGAGAGAAAACGTGGAAACACCCTACAAGCTTATAGCAGGGTGTTTCTTTTATTAAGATAATAAAGCTTATAATATAAATTTTGATATTTTTTAGTACATTCTTTTTTGCATTTCCTATGAAGTGGGACTGTATAGTTTAATTACAGCCTTTTGAAGGATATAAGCTCTACCTCAGGGGATAGAAAGCCAGGCTTAACTATTTCTGTGCTCATCAAATCAGTACTCAAGTACTTTTTATTGTCATCTGGGAATACGGTTACTACATTGGAAGGGTATTTTAGCTTTTCCTGTGCCATTATAGCTCCCACAAGGTTAGCACCTGATGAGATACCTACTCCCAGTCCCAGCTGAGAGGAAAGCTTTTGGGCCATGATTATGGCGTCTCCATCCTCCACTGATAATATGCCATTAGTGCGGTCAAGCTTAAGCAAGTCTGGTATAAAATCATCAGATATTCCCTGTATTCTATGGGAGCCTGTTTTTATCCCTGTTGAAAGGGTAGGGGAGCTTGCAGGCTCTATAGCGTAAATTGCTGTATGATGGTTTATACTTTTTAAATACTCTCCTATACCCATAATAGTTCCTCCGGTGCCTACTCCTGCTGCAACGGCATGGGGAACAAGGGAGTGCTTTTTCATATCCCATACTATTTCGGGGCCGGTGGTTAAAAAATGTGCTTCTGTATTGTATGGATTGGAGAACTGGGAGGTCATGAAAATTCCTGGATTATAGGAGGCTATTTCACGGCATTTATTTATACACCCAATAAAGCCTCCCTCCTGACGGCTTACAAGCCTTACATCTGCACCATAGCTCTTGAGAAGCTTTACTCTCTCACTACTCATCCAATCTGGCATAAATATAATTGTAGAATTGCCTAATATCTGTCCTATGGCTGCAAAGGATATTCCTGTATTTCCACTTGTGGCTTCGGTTAGTTGCATTCCCTTAAAAAGCTTACCTTCAGAGTAGGCTTTATAGAGCATATGCAAGGCGATTCTATCCTTAATGCTTCCTGTAAGGTTGAAGTACTCAAGCTTAGCGTATACCTTGAGCAGCATTCCCTTAAACTTATATTGTATTCCAATTAATGGAGTATTCCCTATAATATTCCTGATTTCTTCAAAGATTTTTAAGGTTCCTCGTTCCATTGCTGTATCACCTGCTTTGACCATATATTTATAGATTACTAATATGCAGGAGAAGAGCTTTGTTGACGGGTCATGCCTTGCTCAAGTATTTATATTTTGATAAAATATAAATAAGACAAAAATCTACAAGGAGATTACATGCTATGAACGGGGAATATAATGAACTGAGGATAAGTAAAAAGCAGCTTATTTATAGTATTGTTTTTGGAATTATGGCATTAATGATTTTAATAGGTTGTCTCATAAACTCACCTGAAGATAATGTTCCTATGATAGTGGTATTAGGTTTGACATTAATTTATTGTATATATTGCTGCCTTGAGCAGGTTAACTGGTATCTACGCTATAACTATAATGGCTTTGAGGTAAGAAATTTTGTGAAACGGACAAGCTACCATTCCTTTGATGAGATAAAGTCCGTAAAGCCTCTTAAGAAGAACGCTGTTATTATTTATATGAAAAAAGGACACAGGCAGTATGAAATAGAGCCTGGAGCAAAAGGTGTGGAGGACTTTTTAGAAAGATTTATAGATTATTGTAATACTGATAAAGAAGAATGATAAAACAGGAGGCAGCTTCTAATGAAGCGCCTCCTGTTTATTTATGTCTTGAAATATATATGCTCTTGTATAGCTTAAAAGGTCATCGCTGTCTGTTACCTGACCAACCTCTATTTTATCTCCGGTTGCTGCAGTAGTGTCTTTTACTAAGAGGGTTGTTTCATTAACGAAGACTGTCTCTTTTTGTGAGTCTCTTACATAAACCTTACTCCATTTTGTAAAGTTACTTCCATAAACAGTAAGACCGTCATCAGAAATCTGCACATCGGTTATTGTTGTGGGAAGGGTTCCCATTTGCATGTTTGTTGGGGTGTAAGCATCTGTGCTGCCATATACATATTTATTTCCATAGAGCATGTCATATTCCAGAAGCTCAAGGTCATGCTGGTAGCTCTCGTCAAGATTACGGTTTTGATGAAGCTTGGTTAATATGCCATTGTTGCGTCCTAAAAGCTCCATAACCTTGGCAGAAAGCTGGTATGATGATAAGTCGCAATCCTTTTTCTCAAGGCCCATATTGTTCCATATTACATATTCCGTTTGATATACGCTTCCATTTACCAGCTCTTCATCGGTTATACCAAGGCTCGGAAGGTGGTCTCCATAAAGCACCAGTATTACCGGCTCACTATAATTTTGAAGCTTTTCTATTAAGTCTCCTATGAATGCATCTGTTTCGTGTATCTGGGTAAGATAATACTCAAACTCAGATTGCTTAGATGCATCGTCTATTCCGTATACACTAATGGTCTGGTCAGGATCATCCACATTGTTTGGATATCTTCCGTGAGCCTGAACTGACACTGTAAATACAAAGTCCTGATTATCGGTAGAATCAAGAGCCTTCATTATCTCAGAGGTAAGCACATTGTCCTTTGCCCATCCCATAGGAGTATACTCTATACTATTCATGTACTCTATGCCTGAGAAGGAATCAAAGCCCAGATTGGAGTATACGGTATTTCTGCCGTAAAAGTTTGAGGTATGGTTGTGTATAGCGTGTGATGAATAGCCAAGCTCCCCCAGGTTATATGGTATTGATTCACTGACAGAGGATTTAAGCACAGTTTTAAATGGATATTCTCCTGCACCAAAGAAGTCTGTACTCATTCCTGTAAGCACTTCAAATTCAGTATTGGCTGTTCCAGCACCTAAGGCGGGAACTGTAAGGTAGCCTGAGGAGTATTCCTGCTTAAGCTTGGAGAATACTGGAACAGGTGATTCGGAGTAGCTTAAGCTTTTTAAATTCTCAGGATCAAAGAAGGACTCAAGCTGTACCATAATGACATTTGGCTTAACACCTTGAGAAGCTTCCCCAGCAGATTCGCCTGTAGAGCCATTGCCATTAAATACACTTTTAGAATCATTATCCACTTTGGCCAAAATCCTATCCATTTCCTCCTCAGAGTAATCCTGAGGCTTATCTATACCTGTATCGATTATACTGCAGGAGAAGCAGTAAGCGAAGCCATATTGCTCATATGCCTCTGCAAGATTGCCGAAGGTGGTGGATATGGCATTAGCCTTTATTGATGCATTGGTTGATATAACAAATATTACTACAATAGCTGCTACTGCTGTTGCAGATTTAAAAAAGTGTGTCTTTTCCTTTGGACACTTAATCCATACTACTACTATTCCAGCAATAAGCAGTACAAGGCCTATGGCGAGAAAAACTATTTGTATGGGAGTAAAGTAAACCCCTATAAGGCTTATGGCTGAATCAAGTACACTCAGGTCTGTTGCTGCAAATGGGGTGGTTCTGAAGCCTAGCATAACGAAATTAGTAATACTGCTTGCCAGCCACAGTATGGATATAAGAGCAAAGAAAAAATTCCTTTTCTTTGTAAGCAGGGCAACTGATAATGTAAGCATTATAATAAGCGCATTATAGAAAAAAACAAATGGCTCATTAAAAAAGTACTTAAAGCATTCATAAACAGATCTGCGGCTAAGTGACTCTACTATAAAGTTGAGTACAAGTGCAAGGCATCCGGTAAATACCAGCGGCCTTTTTTTAATTATGTCGGTTAATTTTTTTAAACGTCCCATTGTTATCACTTCCTTAAATTTATATACTTAAGGGAGTAAAGCCTCCTTTTTAACTTATGATTTCAACGGATACATTATATCACAAAATTTGGATGTTTTCAGCGGTATTAACACAATATTAAGCAAAACTTAAGCATTCCTAAGAAAGTATTATTGGTATGACACTAAAGAAGTGGCATTGACGGACTAAATATAAAGAAAGTATATTAAATGAGGACACTTTTTATTAAATTGTAACCTTAAGATTACAGATATACTAACGGAAGGAACAGGTAAGATGGAATACGAAAAGATTATGGCCCTGCGAAATAGGGAGTATGAGTTTGGAAGACTTTTGAGCATTGCGATAGAAGATGTAAAGGAGGGCTTTGCAAAAGGAAGGCTTGAGGTTAAGCCAGAGTGTATGAACCCCATAGGCTCAGTACATGGAGGCTGCATATTTTTCCTGGCTGATACCATAGGAGGTACGGCTGCCTTATCCTATGGATACTACGCTACAACAGTATCCGGTAATATAAACTACCTTAATCCTGCAATAAACACAAGCATTCTTACAGCTGCTGCCAGAGTGGTAAAGCACGGTAAAAACATAATTGTGTGCGATGTTGATATATTTGATGAAAAGGATACCATAATTGCTAAGGGAACCTTTTCATATTTTGATCTTAATAAACCGCTGGAGCTTGACTAATGTCAGGCTCCTTTTGTATATGACAGCAGAAGGGCAAACAGTGTGATAAAATAAAGATAATAAGAATAACCAATCAGTCTGGTAGAAAAGCCTTGAAGGGATTTTCTACTAATATATATAAAAAGGGTCGTGTAAAGAGGAGGATTTGTATGATAACCAAGGATTTGATTATGAAGCTTTTTGATGCTGCATATATGCAGAGATGGAATGATAAGCTGAGGCCTATGGATCTGGTTGAGATGGATAAGCAGGCCCATAAGATGTTTATCGCCTTCCTTCTTGGAAAATTTCAGGAGCAGACAGAGGAGGTAAACTGGCAGGCCATAATCGAAGGAGGAATATTCGAGCTTCTGGAGAGACTTGTGATTACGGATATAAAGCCGGGAGTGTTTGAAAGGATTAAAAGCGATAAGGAAAGATATAAAAGACTTAAGGCGTATTCCTATGAAAAGCTAAGGGAATATATAGATCCTATTGCAGGAGGCTTCAGCGAGAGATATGCAAGCTATCTGGAGCTTCCTGAGGATGACAAGGTTAAAAGAATACTTGGAGCCAGTCATTGCATGTCCTCCAGATGGGAGTTTAAGATAATAGAGAGGACCAATCCAGAGGACTATGAAGTAGACAGGATACACAGGGAGTTTGAGGATAAACTGGATGGGTACAACGATCTGAAGGGAGTGGTTCAGGTAAAGCTTAACCACAGGTACTCAGAATTCATAGATTTGTGTGGAGCACTGAGATATCAGTACAGATGGGCCTCCATCCACAGGGTTCCAAGAACCTCTGTGCTTGGACATTCCCTTATGGTAGCAGTGCTGTCCTATCTTTTCTCTCTGGAGGAAGGGGCCTGTGATAAAAGGTGCTATAACAACTTCTATACAGGACTTTTTCATGACCTGCCTGAGGTGCTTACAAGGGATATTATATCCCCTGTAAAAAGGTCCGTAGAGGGGCTTGATGATCTGATAAAGGAAATAGAGGAGGAGATGATGGAGGACACACTGTACCCTCTTATACCTAAGGAGCTTAAGGAGGAAATAAGATTCTTTACTCAAGAGGAGTTCTCAAACAAGGTCACAATAGATGGCGTCCCATGCTATAAGAGCTGCAGAGAAATATCTCTGCACTATAACAGCGCGCCTTATAGCCCAAGGGACGGGGAAATAGTCAGAGCCTGCGACATGCTTTCTGCCTTTACTGAGGCTTATGCTGCTATAGAGAATGGATGTATAAGTAAGGAGCTTAAAAATGCTATAGTATCCATAAGAAAAAGCTATGGAGATAAGAGCCTGACAGACGCCGTCAGCTTTAAACCTATATATGATGCTTTTGTTTGATTTTATAAGTATATTAAAATCTGCTGCCACAGTGTGACAGCGGGTAAAAGAGAAGGATATATTTATTTTTCCTTGGAGAGGATTTCCTTAAGTGCCTCCATTGCAAGCTTATAGCCTGTAAATCCAAAGCCGCATATCTGGCCTATGCATGCAGGGGCAGTAACTGAGGTGTGACGGAAATCCTCCCGGGAATGTATGTTTGAAAGGTGTACCTCTACCGCTGGAAGGCTAACTGCCTTCAGGGCATCCAATATGGCTATACTATAGTGAGTATAGGCGGCAGGGTTTATGACTATGCCATCAAACTTTTCCATATAAGCCTTGTGTATTGCGTTTACTATTTCCCCCTCTATGTTGCTTTGAAACACATCTGCTTCAAAGCCCAGAGCCTTGGCCCAGGCATATATGGAGTTTTTCAAAGCCTCATAGGTTTCACATCCATATATGGTCTTTTCCCTTATTCCAAGGAAGTCTAGATTCGGTCCATTTATAACCATTATCCTCATATTAATCCTCCTTTGCATGCTGATTCATACAGCTGAGCTATTTCATCTGACAGCTCCTTAAGAGAGCCGGTATTATTTACTATGCAATCAGAATATTCCTTGTACAGGCTATACCTTTCCCTGTAAAGAGCATAAATTGCATTGGGATTATCCCTTAGAAGTGGCCTCCCCTGTGCGTTTAAGTCCTTCATTATGTCTTCAGCACTTC
>JAEZLD010000046.1 GCA_023415335.1 Bacillota bacterium
ATGAGATCTCCCACCGCAAGGTTAAGACCCCTGGAAGAACACCAGGTTGATAGGCTCAGGGTGTAAGTGCAGCGATGCATTCAGCTGATGAGTACTAATAGGTCGAGGGCTTGATCTTTATTGAGAATTTTGTTGTGCAGTTTTCAGGGAACTGATAAATCAGAACTCTGTAGAGTTTATGAAGTAAACTCAAGGATGCTTTGAAGAAGCATCAGCCCTGTAAAAGGGATTAGCTCATGAAGCAAACATAGTTTGTGGAAGGAGATTAGATTTGGTGGCGATTGGTTCGGGGATACACCCCTTCCCATTCCGAACAGGTCGGTTAAGTCCGAAACCGCCAATGGTACTTGCCGGGTGACTGGCTGGGAGAGTAGGTAGCTGCCAATTTAACAAAAGGCACTCTGTTTAATGCAGAGTGCTTTTTCAGTTAAAAGAGAAAAGAGAAGCTTTAAAAGAAGAAAGTTGTATAGTAAAAAGTGGATACCATGAACAGTGAAAAATATGATATATTTCTCATAAAAGGTGATAATCCTTTGGCAAGAAGTTATACAAAAGATCTTAAGATGAAAGCATGTGAGCTTGTGTTAAAAGAAGGCAAAAGACATTCAGTGGCTGCTGACAGGTTAGGCATCGATGTAGTTATGCTTTATCGATGGATAGACGAGTATTAGATCTGCTTAGGAAAAAGCTCTGTTTAAAACAGGGTGACTTTTGAATTTGTATACCTTCATTATGAGCTTTCTTCTACAATTCCATCTATACATTTATAAGTATATTCGATTCTCATCACCCGCTCCATAGGAAATAAGTTTACAGACCTTATGGTCTGTAGGCTTTTTATTTTATACCAAAAACATTCTGCAGAAATCATATTTATGATGATCAAAAGGGGAACCTGTTATGGAGAGGGACGCTAAAAACTACTACTCTATAGTATAAGGAGAAGTATTATATTTGTTGCTAAACATAGAAAAACAACAAAATAAGAAATCTACACAAAGGGCCATAGCAAAGCTGAAGCTTGCTATGGCCCTTATGCTAGAAAATTAGATTGCATAATGAGTGTGATTCAGTAAGAATCCCTCTTGCTAAGGGCTCGTAACCATACAACAATGCCTATTAATATGACAACAAGCAGCGCGGTTAATACTGATGAAAGAAGAGACAACAGGTCGTAGGTTAAAAACGGTAAGCTGTCGATTTTGAAATTTTGTGTAATAACCACTTTCTCGCCTACAAATGATTGAGTGTACATGCGACTCTGCAAAGAACTTACACCGAAGTCAGCCAAACTAATTAGACCGCAAAAGGCATAAGTGATACGGAGTGGGCGCCGTACGAACGCACGGTAACGGTCAGAAAGATCAAAAAAACGATACAGTTGGCCATTTCCCTTGATAGCAACATATAAAAGGTATACCGCTACAATTAATTGAAACGAATCCAGATATACAGTAGACATAAAACCTCCTGCTATAAAAATAATTATAGTGATTTCGTTTGCTGATGGATGGAGACAAACTGCAGTGCGCGTTTGGTAAGAGCACGCCAGTTTTTGTCAGCGATTAACTGAGCGTCACATAAAGAGTTGCCAATACCAGCCCCGCAGCAGCCAGCCCGCAGGAAAGCATCTAGATTATTCACATCAATCCCACCAGTTGCCAGTAGTGGAATATGCTTTAAGGGACTTCGAATGTTTTTAATATACTCAATTCCTAAAGATCCAGCAGGAAACAACTTAATAATATCAGCTCCTGCATCAAAAGCAGTCACGATTTCGGTGGGTGTCATAGCACCGGGAATAGAAACCATGTCCAAATCTTTTGTGAGAGAAATAATAGATTGATTTGTGCTTGGGGAAATGATGAACTTTCCGCCTGCAGCATGAGTAGCAACAACTTGTGCTGGGGTTAGAACAGTACCTGCACCAAAGACCATATCAGAAAAATGCTCAGTCAGGGAAGCAATCGCTTGAGGTGTTCGAACATTTGATGTGGGATCGGTAGGATCGAAAGTGACCTCAAGGTATCGTATGCCGCCTTCCAAAAGAGCATCGGCTAAGTGTAAAAGATCGTCTTGACGTATATTTCGACATATGGCGATAATTCCATGGCAACGAATTCCCTCTTCTATTTTTTCATACATTGTTTAACCTCCTATTCATGACACAATATGACAATATGAGAAAATTATAATTTTGAAAGGATTATATCGTACCCAAAGACCAAGTGTCAACTAAGAAACGTGTATTAATATGTCAAAATAGTAGGCTTGATAGAGGTATATCGACAGGATGTTTGTAAATATGCTAAAAAATTAAACTATTGTGTTGAATATTTTAAAAATAGAGCGTATAATTTTTACAACAGCGGGAGAAAAGTTTAACTTTAATCAAATTAATTGAAAATACTTGTAAAAAAATCAAATTATACTATAATCTACTTTAGAAAATCAAGTTTTCTCTCTTTATACATAAGAGCTGCTCCCGATGTAAAATTTTAAATACATAAGGAGAATGAGAATATGGATGAAATTGATGTAAAACTATTACAGTTGCTGTCGAAGGATTCAAGTATGAGTGCTACAGAAATAACAACGCAAGTAAATCTTTCTATTCCAGCAGTGAACAAGCGAATCGCAAAACTGAAATCAAGTGGAGTTATTAAAAGTTATACGATTCAGGTAAATCCTAAAAAAATCGAGAAAAATGTACTGGCCTTTATCATGGTGGTACTAAACCAATTTTCGGGTGTTGATGATTTCTTGAAAATTGTCAAGTTAGATCCAGATATGATAGAATGCCATGCAATTAGTGGAGAATATGATTATCTGCTTAAAGTTTACGCTAAAGACATAGAGGAATTAGAGGACAAGCTTGTAGCGCTGAAGGTAGCAAAGGGCGTGGCAAAAAGTAATACTTTGTTTTCCTTGTGTGAACATAAGCATCTTTCTGGTCCCATACCAAGAAGTTAACGGGAAAGATAACAATGTCATATATAGGGGGAAAGCCCTTTTATATAATAAAAATAAAAATGTCAGGAGGAAAAAGAAATGAAAAAGTTCATCGCAATCGTATCGGCATTAATGCTGGTCATGTCTATGGTTGGTTGCGGCGCCAAGAAAGATGACACCATCAAGATTGGCTTTGCATTCCCTATGTCCGGTTCTGCTGCAATGGCTGGTAAGTACAGCAGCCACGGTGCTGAGGTCCTGGAAAAGGAGCTCAATGGAAAGATTGAAATCGGTGGCAAGGAATACGCTATCGAGTTCGTCTACATGGACACTGAAGGTACTGAAGAAAAGACCGTTAACGTATACCAGAAACTGATCGAGGAAGAGGGCGTTATCGCCATAGTTGGTCCTGATGCTTCAAAGTGTGCACTAGCTGCAGGCCCTGTTGCTCAGAATGCCGGTTGCCCCAATGTTGCAACCTTTGCAACCAATACTGCAGTTACCGAGACTGGTGATTGCATTTTCCGTGCCTGCTTTATTGATCCTTTCCAGGGTCAAGTTGCTGCTACTTATGCTAAGGAACAGGGATACACCACTGCCTGCATTATGTTCAACAATGCTGATGCATACGCAACTGGTCTGAAGGATGCTTTCGTTGAGAACTTTGAAGCTAATGGTGGTCAGGTTCTGGCGATTGAAGAGTACTCCGGATCCGATGTTAAGGATTACAACGTTCAGCTGACCAAGCTGGCGGCTAAGAACCCAGACGTTCTGCTGCTGCCCAACCTAAACGTTGAGCTGGGTCTTCAGATTCAGCAGGCTCGTACAGCAGGTCTGACCTGCCCAATTATCTGTGGTGACTCTGCTGATACCCCTGAGGTTGCCCAGGTTGCCGGCGCTGCCATAGAAGGCGTTGCTTATGTTTCCGCTTTCTCAGCTGAGTCCGATGCTCCCGCAGCTGTTGACTTCGTTTCTAAGTACACTGCTCTATATCCTGATGAACTGCCCAATTCTAACGCTGAGTTGACCTATGAGGCGACCAACATGGTATTGTGGGCACTGAAGAATGCCAAGGAAGTTTCTCGTGAAGGTGTTAAGGATGCATTGGCAAGCCTGTCCAACCTGGAGCAGCCCTCTGGTGTTATGAGCATGGGTTCCGACCGGAATCCTATCAAGGGCGGTGTGATTATGGCTTATGATGCACAAGGTGTTAGCCATTTCATTTCTTCCGTTAATCCGTAATTGTACTTAGCTAAAAGACTAGAGAGATTATAATTTGGCATAAGGTGTGTCGGTCACGCTAGCCGACACACCTCTTTTAAATATTTGTCTGTTTCTGATTGGAGGCATTTGCTATGGCGACAATTTTACAATATCTTGTATATGGTCTACAGTTAGGCAGCGTTTACGCGTTGCTTGCCTTAGGCTACACCATGGTTTATGGCATTGTTGGTATGATTAACTTTGCCCATGGTGACTTTCTAATGATTGGCGCATTGGGGACCTATTTTATTTCCCAGCTATTTAGTGCAACACAGATTGATGGTACATACCCTATGTTGATTGTTGGAATCATAATTTTGATTGCTATGATTGGTACCGGCGGTATCGCTGTGGGTGTTGAGGCTATTGCTTATAGACCTCTTCGTAATAAACCCCGTATGATTGCTTTAATTACTGCTGTTGGTGTTTCCATGTTTCTGGAAAACTTCCCTCGTGCACTGCCGTTTATCGGCCCCAATCCCCGCTCTTTTCCCACTCTGTTTACTCCCACTACATTTAATGTAATGGGTGCAAGTATTACTTCCACGCAGATTATTATGATAGTTTTGGCTGCAATTACAATGGCAGCGCTGTATTTAGTCGTAAATAAAACAAAGGTTGGTGCACAAATGCGTGCAGTTAGCAATGACAGAGATGCGGCTAATTTAATGGGCATTAATGTTAACAGGGTTATTTCCAGTACATTCTTTATTGGTGGTGCCCTGGCGGCTGTTTCTGGAATATGCTATGCAAGTGCATATCCCCAGGTAGATGTATACATGGGATCTTGGCTTGGGAATATGTCTTTCGTTGCAGCTGTTCTCGGTGGTATCGGCGATATTCGGGGAGCAATGCTAGGTGGATTCATTTTGGGAATTGCTCAGATTTTTGCTACTGCAATTAACTCCACATTTGGTTATGCGGTTGGGTTCATCATACTGATTGTTATCCTGCTGGTCAAGCCCGCCGGTATCATGGGCAAGCTGACCATTGAAAAGGTTTAAGGAGGTAAGGCATGGATACTGTTAAGAAATTCCTGAAAACTTACTATCCCATTCTGGGCACTATCTTACTTTATATGCTAATCATGGTACTGAGGGAAGTAGGCATCATGAATGGCTACTACATTCAGATAATGATGTTTGCAGGTATCAATATTATGATGACTGCCAGCCTGAACCTAATCAACGGCTTTACCGGCCAGTTTTGCATCGGCCATGCGGGTTTCATGTCCTTGGGTGCCTATGGTGCGGCCGTGGTCACCACATTGATTTTTGACGGCAAGAATATCCCTGAGCCGGCCCAGGTCCCTGTGTTTCTGCTAGGGCTATTGGTAGGCGGTATTGTGGCCGCTCTGGTAGGAATGCTGATCGGACTGCCATCGCTCAAACTCAAGGGTGACTATCTGGCCATTATTACTCTGGCATTCGGTGAGATTGTACGAGCTGTCTTACGTCTGATTCAGCCCATCGGTGGTGCCCGTGGCATGATTGGTATCCCCAACTATGCTAATCTGGGATGGGTGATTGCCTTTGTGGCGTTAACACTGTTCCTGTTGCGAAATCTGATTTATTCGCCTTACGGCAGGGCATTCATTGCCATTAGAGACAATGAAATCGCTGCAGGCGCAATGGGCATCAATACCACTAAGTATAAGATTATGTCCTTCTGTATTGCGGCGTTCATCGCTGGTGTAGCGGGTGGACTGTACGCACACGTGCTGGCATTTATACAGCCTGACTCCTTCAGCTTCACCAAGAGCTCTGACTTCCTGGTATACCTGTATGCAGGTGGTTCCGGTTCTCTGACCGGATCTGTGGTGGGTGCACTGTTGCTGACAGTTCTGCCTGAACTGCTGCGCTTCATGGCGGACTGGCGTCTTGCTGTATACGCGGTCGTCCTGGTAGTGGTCATGCTGTACCGCTCTGAGGGACTGTGTGGCGGCAAGGAACTGCCTTTCCTGCGTATACGTAGAGAGGCGCTGTATAAAGAACGCCTGTTCAGTAAAAGGAACAAGGCCGATGCCGTAAACAAAAACTAAGGGGGGAGGCAGCACTATGAGTTTATTGGAAGTAAAAGACCTATCCATCAGATTTGGTGGACTTGTGGCAGTTGATAATTTCAATCTGAGCGTGGAGCAGGGCGAACTGATTGCCATTATCGGCCCTAACGGCGCCGGTAAGACCACGGTGTTTAATATGCTGACGGGTATTTACCGTCCTACCACTGGTACCATCGTGCTGGATGGGCATGACATGATTGGTCTGAAGCCCTATCAGTTTGCGGAGATGGGGATGACACGAACGTTCCAGAATATCCGCCTGTTCCACGGTGCTACGGTTGCCGACAATGTGAAGGTGGCAGCTACCATGCACAACAAGCAGAGCCTTGGCAAGTGCCTGCTGCGCATACCCTCAATGGTACGCAGTGAGCGGGAACTGGATGAGAAGGTTATGAGCCTGCTGGAGCGTCTAGGCCTGGCGGACAAGGCTGGCCTGCTGGCAAAGAACTTGCCCTACGGCGACCAGCGCCGTCTGGAGATTGCCCGCGCTCTGATGACCGAGCCTAAGATTCTGCTGCTGGACGAGCCGGTAGCGGGTATGATCACTACGGAGTTGGAGGAAATGGCACAGCTGGTTTCCCAAATCCGTAAGGACTTTAATCTAACAATCATTATGATTGAGCATCACATGAACTTTGTTATGCCCATTGCTGACAGAATCAAGGTTCTTGATTTTGGTAAGACCATTGCTGAGGGTGTACCTGCCGAGGTTCAGGCTAACCCCAAGGTAATTGAGGCTTACCTGGGAGGAGGATATCAGAATGGCAATTCTTGAGGTTAATAATCTGCATGTTTCCTATGGTGCAATCCATGCAGTCCAGGGTGTGTCTTTCAAAATGGAAGAAGGTCAGACTGTTGCGCTAATCGGTTCTAATGGTGCAGGTAAATCCACCATTCTACGTACGATTTCTGGTCTTGAGCGGGCCAAAAGCGGCTCTATCAAATTCCAGGGGGTTGAATTGACAAAAATGAAACCCCACAAAATTGTGGAGCTAGGCATTGCTCATGTTCCTGAAGGTCGCCGCGTATTTACTAATATGTCAGTGACCGAAAACCTGCGCATGGGTGCCAATCTGGATAAGAGTGCGACACATATTAAAGAGGGATTAGAAAAGGTTTTTGAGATATTCCCTCGGCTGAAAGAGCGTGAGAATCAAATTGCAGGTACGCTTTCCGGAGGCGAGCAGCAGATGTTGGCCCTGGGCAGAGCGTTGATGACCAATGGCAGCTTACTCATGCTGGATGAACCCTCCATGGGCCTTGCCCCGATTATCGTGGAAGATATTTTTAGAATCATTCGTGAAATCAACAAGGCTGGAACAAGTATTCTTCTGATTGAACAAAATGCTTTTCTTGCACTCAATACTGCTTCTAGCGCGTATGTTCTAGAAACAGGAAAGATTACAATGGAAGGTCCGTCTGCGCAGCTTTTATCAGATCCCAGGGTGAAGGAAGCATATCTGGGTGCCTGATAATAAAAATTGCAGCTAAATATTGAATGAATTTTCAGTGCTGCTCTGGATGCAGCACTATGATAGGAGGGAATTGTTATGCAATGGATTAATCATAAAGCTCAGCAGCTAACCCAAGGAGCAATTAGGGCTATGTTTGATCGGGCAAATGCTATGACTGATGTTATCAGTATGGGCATTGGTGAACCTGATATGGCGACACCTTCGCTTGTTTGCGAGGCGGGTAAAAAAGCAATGGACCTTGGGCTGACGCACTACACGCCTAACGCAGGAACTATGGAGCTTAGGAAAGCGATTGCGGAAAAGTCTTATCTGCAAGATATTAATTACAATCCTAAAACTGAGATTATTATTACAAACGGTGGTATGGGTGCGCTGTCCCTGTTGTTTCAGGTGATTTTGAATCAGGGTGACGAAATCCTCATACAGGATCCTCAGTGGCTGAATTATGCCGCACAGATTAAATACTGTGGTGGTGTGGCTGTTCCTGTACCTTCCGATATTGAACACCAGTTTGAGATGCAGCCGGAGGATATTGAGGCCCGAATCACTCCTAGAACAAAAGCCATCATGATTAACTCTCCTCATAATCCTACAGGAAGTGTTACATCTGCTGGTACATTGCAAAAGATTGCCGAGATTGCCAAAAGGCATGATTTGCTGGTAATATCCGATGATGTGTACAATACGCTGATATATACGGATGAGCCATATATATCTATTGCAGCCTTTGAAGGCATGAAGGAGAGAACTATTGTTGTAAACAGCTTCTCAAAGTCCTACGCTATGACCGGCTGGCGAATCGGCTTTGTTGCAGGTCCAGCTGAAATCGTTGACCGAATGACTAAGTGTCAGGAAAATTTTAATGCATGTGCGAATTCTTTGGGTCAGCATGCAGCAGCAGTGGCATTGGAACATCCCGAATTGAGCATCCAGCTCAGAAATGTTTTTGCTAAGCGCAGAAGAATTATTCTGGATGGCTTAGCAAATATACCCGGAATGAGCTGCAACAGTCCCACAGGAGCGTTTTATGTGTTTGCTGATATTAGAAACTTTGGGATGAGTAGTCAGGAGTTCTGTTATAGGTTGCTGGAAGAAGCACATGTTGTATGTATTCCTGGCAGCGCATTTGGTGCCTGCGGTGAGGGATTTATTCGAGTAGCGTATACCTGCAGTGAGGAGGACCTTGAAAAAGCATTGGAGAGAATCAAGACCTTCTGTGGAAAGCTTAAGGGATAAGAGGTGACGAGCAATGAAATATACCGAAAGATTGGGTAATAATGCGGTTGTTCCCGTAGTTGTCCTGGATGATGTAAAGAATGCAGTACCTACAGCAAAAGCACTACTTGCCGGTGGCATTGATGTGATGGAAATCACCCTACGTACAGCGGCCGCATTGGATTCAATTAAAGCAGTAGCGTGGGAGTGTCCGGAAATGCTGGTGGGTGCAGGTACTGTGGTAAATGTTGACCAGGCAAAGGCTGTTGTGGATGCAGGTGCAAAGTTTATTGTCTCCCCTGGGTTTGACACCAAAATAGTACAGTGGTGTATTGAGAACGATATTACAGTCACACCTGGCTGTGTAACACCTACGGAGATTATGGCAGCATTACAGCTGGGGGTTAATATAGTGAAATTCTTCCCAGCAAATGTGTACGGTGGTCTCAATGCCATGAAAAATTTGTCTGGGCCTTTTGGAGAGGTGAAGTTTATTCCTACTGGTGGAGTGAACAGCCAAAATATTGGTGAGTATACGGCTGAACCCTTTATTCACACTGTCGGTGGTAGCTGGGTGTGTGCAAAAGCAGATATTGCGTCCCAGAACTTCGAGAAAATCACAGCACTGTGCAAAGAAGCAGTTGCTAAATCATTGGGCTTTGAGCTGGCTCACGTTGGTATCAATACAGAAGACGGTGACACGGCTTTGGAAACAGCCCATAAGTTCGATGAGGTATTTGGCTTCAGCGTAAAGGATGGGAACAGCTCTGCCTTTGCCGGATCTGGAATAGAAGTGATGAAGAGCATGTACTTAGGTGAAAGTGGTCATTTAGCTATACGGACCAACAATATATCTCGTGCTATTGCCTACATGGAAAAGCACGGATTCCTCATGAATGATGAAACCTGTAAATATAAAGGTAAGAGACTAGTAGCTGTATATTTGAAAAATGAAATTGGTGGATTTGCTGTTCACCTGTTGCAAAAGTAAGGAGAAGTTATGATGAAGGTTCTGACTTTTGGTGAAGTGATGCTCCGCTTAAAATCGCCGGGGCTTGAGCGTTTTTTCCAGACACCCATGCTGGAGGCGACATTTGGCGGTGGTGAGGCTAATGTGGCTGTGTCTTTGGCAAACTATGGGATGCCTACAGCTTATTTGACAGTGCTGCCGACTAATGTTATAGCTGATGAGTGCGTCAGTGAGCTCCGCCGCTTTGGTGTTGATACTACCCGTATCGTTCGCGGTGAAGGCCGTATGGGAATATACTACATGGAAACTGGCGCCAACCAGCGTGCGTCCAAAGTAGTGTATGACCGCGCCTACTCGTCAATTGCTCTGGCAAAACCGGGTGATATTGACTGGGATAAGGCGTTTGATGATGTAAAATGGTTCCATATCACAGGTATAACACCTGCTATTTCCGAATCGGCTATGGAACTTAGCATAGAAAGTGTACAGGAAGCTAAAAAACGAGGGATTACTGTTTCCTGCGATTTAAACTACAGAAAGAATCTGTGGAAATACGGAAAGAGTGCTCCGGAAGTTATGTGTAAAATTGCACAGTACATTGATGTGGCAATTGCAAACGAAGAAGATTGCCAAAAATCTTTGGGCATTACTGTAGATGTCCATGTTGAAAGCGGCGAGTTAGACCGAAATAAGTATAAGGAATTGTCTGATAAGGTTTTACAGGCATATCCCAATATGAAGCTAATTGCAATCACACTGCGGGAAAGTCACAGCGCTGATTGGAATGGATGGGCTGCCTGCATGAACGATGGAAAGAACTACTATGTATCTAAGAAATATGAGATGAGAGATATCGTGGACCGCGTTGGCGGTGGAGATAGTTTTGCTGGTGGATTGATTTACGGATTGAATGCTTATGAGAATAAACAGCAGGCATTAGAATTTGCTGTAGCAGCATCGTGTTTGAAGCATTCCATTCCTGGCGACTTTAACCGTGTTTCTGTTTCTGAGATTGAAACCCTTATGAAGGGTGACGGTAGTGGCCGTGTCCAAAGATAATATGTCTGTTATTTGTTAGAAAAA
>JAEZLD010000216.1 GCA_023415335.1 Bacillota bacterium
CTCTTTTGACGAAGTCAGGTATCTTTCCAATCATTTTTTTGAGATTTTTATCAACGGACTTCTTCCAGACAAACGTATACCTGTTAGCTACCGATTCTATCTTTGTCCCATCAATGAACAGGTTCTCAAAAGAAATTTCACCGCAGTCTTTCAGAAGCATCGTCAGCTTTGCCATAATTATTTTAGAGACAGGAGCAAAGTGCAGGCTTCTGAAGCGTGCTATGGTTGCATGGTCTGGAGCGGGAGCTCCTTCAAGAAGATACATAAAGTTGACATCCCTTCTGCAGGCAGACTCCATACCACGGGATGAATAGATGCGGTTCATGTAAGCGTATAACATAATCTTAAGCATCTGTCTTGGGGTCGCACTATTTTCCCTTATGCGAGAATAGGTCTGATACAATTCTTTTAAATCCAACTCCTCTACAATTTGACCTAGCAGCCTCACAGAATCATCTTTAGGAATCATGTATTCTATATTTAATGGCAATCTTAATTGATAGCCTTTACCCAATATGGTATAATCTTTTTGTGTTAAATTTGGTTTTTGCATACTTTAATTTTACACCTTTTCCCGGGTCTTTTGGCCCGGGAATCGTATTTTTTTTGCATTTTAAAGGGGCGTCGTACTAATTACTTAGTGCGACAGCCCCTTTTATTTCAGATTACTAGTATAAAATCATATATTTTTACTTGTTGCTTTTAACCGCCTCAACTGCTTCCTTCAGCTTACTTTCTTTAATCATTCCCCGGAAGGCTTCAGCTATATTCCCCTCACTGTCCACTATAATGGTTGTAGGAAATCCGGTTACACCATAGGCAGCAGCAACAGCTCCATTCGAATCTAAAAGAGGTGAAAAGTTATCATAGCCCTTTTTATCTGCATATGCCTTTACTTCAGAAAGCTTCTCCTGTACATCAATAAACAGGAATTCTACCTGGCCAGAATATTCTTCCTTGGCACTTATAAAATAGGGAAGCTCTATGCTGCAGTAGCCACACCATGTCGTAAGAAAATTAATAACCACAGGCTTTCCCTTAAGCTCTGAGAGAGTTACTGTATCTCCATCTATAGACTGCAGCTGAAAATCCCTGGCAGACTCAAGCATCTCAGAATCTGAATCTGAGGGACTTTTGCTGGTGCCAGGCATTGAACAGGCTGAAACAACCAACAAAGCCACCATAACAAGTAACAATATAAACCTTTTCATATTCATTCTCCTTACTTTAATAATTATCCTATAAGATATACAGACAGCTTCTGCAAATATCCTGTCATAAGCATTATGCCTGTTATTATAAGTATTATCCCTGATACCAACTTAATAGTTCCTGAATGCTTCAGTATGGTTTTAAAGCCTGCAGCCTTTCCTATGACCAGGGAGGCAATAAGAAACGGTATGGCTATGCCCATGGAATAAATCAGCAGAAGATACATTCCATATAATACAGAAGCTTCGCTGGCAGCCAAAGCCAGCACAGATGCCAGTATAGGACCTATACACGGAGTCCAACCAAATCCTATAGCAGCTCCAAGCAATATGGCACCCCAGAAGCTTCCCCTTTTACCCTTCCAGGTAAGCCTTCTTTCCATGTTAAGAAAGGCAGGATTTATAAGCCCTGTATAGAAAATACCCATTATTATAATCAGTATTCCAAGAACCTTATTTAATATGTTCCTATACTGAAGCAGGAAATATCCTATACTACTGGCAGTTGCACCAAGAAGTACAAATACTATTGTAAATCCCAGTATAAAGCCTATAGTATTTTTCAGAGCTCCTTTAGCCTTTTCTTCTCCCACTGCCTCACCGGATATGTATCCTATGTATATTGGTATCAGCGGCAGAAAGCACGGTGATACAAAGGAAGCTATTCCTCCTAAGAAAACCATTCCAACTGTCAGTTCTGTCATATTATCCCTCCTTATACCCTGCGGGGGTATGATTATTATAGCAATATTATATGCTTGATGCAATACTATTTTATGTTATTTATGTAAATATATTAGGTGATAGGTACTAGCAAAGATGTAAGGGCTATATAGATATGCTTGGACAAAATAAAAAAGACCCTGACGGGTCTTTTTTATTTTATTTAATTATTCTTCAACTGGTGCCCCTACTGGACAAACATTTGCACAGTTTCCGCAGGATATGCAGCTATCTGCATCTATTACGTATGCTGAATCTCCCTGTGATATTGCCTCTACTGGGCACTCTGCAGTACATGCTCCGCAGCTAATGCAAGCATCTGTAATCTTATATGCCATAAAAATTCACCCCCTAGTATATTTTTCACTACTATTCTACCATTGAATAGTATCATATGCAAAATAAAATTTAGTAATATATCCTTATTCAGAAAGAAGGCTCTTTATTTCCTTCTGGTCCGAGTCCACATCAACCTCCAGCTTTATATCTTCCTCAGACAGCTCCGTATTCTCGTAGCTTCCTGACAGGAGCTCCACATCATATATGGAGTAAGGCCTTATCTCTATCTCATCATCTATATTAAGCTTTACCTTTACACTTTCAAGCAGGGTGTTGGTATTAACCACCTCTCCCTTGCCATCCATAGTCCTTACCATGGAGCCTACAGCCGGGGTCTTCCTTCTTATATCCTCATAGGTATTCTGCTCATAGTTAAGGCAGCACATCAGCCTCCCACAAACTCCTGATATTTTAGAGGGGTTAAGGGAAAGGTTCTGCTCCTTAGCCATTTTAATGGATACAGGCTCAAAATCCCCAAGAAAGCTTGCACAGCACATGGTACGCCCACAGGGTCCCAGGCCTCCTATCATCTTGGATTCATCCCTGACCCCAATCTGTCTTAGCTCTATTCTTGTCCTAAAGATAGCAGCCAGATCCTTTACCAGCTCCCTGAAGTCTATCCTTCCATCAGCAACAAAATAGAATATTATTTTGCTGTTATCGAAGGTATATTCCACATCTATAAGCTTCATAGGAAGCTTATGCTCTGATATCTTTTCAAGGCACAGGGTGAATGCCTCCTTCTCCCTTGCCTTGTTATCCTCGTTCTTTGTCTTGTCCTCATCGGTTGCTTTTCTTACAACCTTTTTCAGGGGTGACACTATGTCATCCTCAGGGACCTCTCTTAGACCAATAACAGCCTCTCCAAACTCAAAACCTCTTGCTGTTTCCACTATCACATGGTCTCCAGCTATTATATCCAGGTTGTCAGGGTCGAAGTAATATATCTTCCCCGCATATTTAAACCTGACTCCTACAACAGTTATCATTCTATACCTCCTGTATATTTAAAAGCATAACCTCTATTGCCAGTTCATAATTTACATTCTGTCTCAGCTTTTCTTTGGTGTCCATAATCATATTTATAATAACATTTAATCTGTTATAAGACAATATCTGGCTTTCTTCCACTAGCAATTCATAATAATCCCTATTGATTATATGCCTCCTGTCTGAGGCGCTTTTCAGCATTATAAGATCCCTATACCAGGAAATCATAGTATCAAGTATGTCATCTATGCTTCTTTTATTCTTGCTGAACCATTCGTACATTGTGAAGGCATCCAGGGCATTGCCCTTTATTATGCTGCAGGCACATTCTATCGTTTCCTTCCGAAGCTGCATATAGCCCTCATGGAGCATTCTAAGTGCATTCCCTATTATTCCATCACTAAGGGCAGCTGCCAGCTCTGCTTTTTTTTCATCAATACCATTATCAATAAGATACCTTTTAACCTCTTCCTCTGGTATCCTTCCCAGTCTGATTATCTGGGACCTTGACCGTATTGTCTGAAGTATGGTCTCAAGACTGCTGGTTAGCATTATTATAAAGCTTCCCTCATCAGGCTCCTCAAGAGTTTTAAGGAAGGCATTCTGGGCCGATATGGTCATATTCTGAGTATCCTTTATGATTATTACCTTGCAGCTTCCTTCATAAGGCTTAAGATGTATTTCATCTATAAGCTCTCTGATTTCATCCACCCCCATGCCCTTTTTTATAGGCTCTGATACCATTACGTCAGGGTGGATGTTATTTATAATTTTACGGCAAGCCTCACAGCTTCCACATGGCTTATTAAGGGTGGTTCCCTGGCATAGAACAAGGGAGGACATATAATGGGCGAAAACGCTTTTCCCTACTCCATCCGGACCATACAGGATATATGCATGTGAAAACCTTTTATATTCAAAGGCTCTTTTTATCATTTTCATCTGTTCTTCCTGTCCTGCAACCTTAAACATCAAAACACCAGCCTCAGCTTATATAATAAACAAAGAGATGCCATATGGCAGCATCTCTTTTAATAAATACTACATTTTTTCGAATCTGTCCACATCCATTACAAATACAGTTGCACCACCTATAGTGATTTCAACAGGAGAAGGCATGTATACGCCTGTACCTCCAAGCACTGATGATGGTGGTGATATTATGCCCTTCCTCATCTTGCATACCTCACGGATAATATCCATAACACTCTCCAGCTTTACCTCTTCTACCCCTATTAAAAGTGTGGTGTTTCCTGCCTTCAGGAATCCTCCAGTGGTCGCAAGCTTGGTAACGCTGAAACCGCTTTCGGTAAGGCTGCTTATGAGCTCCATAGCATCATCATCATGTACAATTGCAATTATAAGTTTCATAACAAGCCCTCCTTTTTAATTTAATGCTTTAATATATTATAACCTCCATTTTGCCTCAAGGAAAGTACTGATTGGTTTTTTTCTCATGATTTTCGAAGTATGGTATTATACCGCTTTCATTTTTAACGTTTGATAATAAAAAAACAGTGTGGAAAAGCATATTAATACCTTCCCACACGTAGCCTTATCCTATCTTAGTTCCTTAACACTTCCATGCTTGATTGCGGCTATATTTTGAGAAATCCTATCTTTAGGCCAATCCCACCATCTTATTTCTAGCAACTCTGAAATTGTTTCATCAGAAAATCGTTTTCTTATAGGGCGGGCAGGAATCCCTCCCACAATGGTATATGGTTCCACATCCTTTGTGACTACAGCACGTGTACCAACAATCGCTCCGTCCCCTATTGTTGCTCCAGCCATGACAACAGCCTCGTATCCAATCCATACATCATTTCCAATAACTATATTTCCTTTGTTATCCCAAGAATCAGAAACATCCTTACGCTCCAGCCCCCACTCTTCAAAGAATAATGGGAATGGGTATGTTGATAATGATGATAGTGTGTGATTAGCACTATTAAAGATGAATCTAGCACCACAGCTAATAGAGCAAAACTTACCTATTGTTAATTTATCATGGTTTATTGGATAATGATATAAAACATTGTTCTTTTCAAATTCTGTAGGGTCATTAACGAAATCGTTATACATTGTGAATTCGCCAACTGTTATATTAGGATTTTTTATTACCTCTTTTAAATATATAGTTTGATAATCTCCTGTTCGTGGATAAATTTGTTTTTCCGAAATAGCCATTTCAAACCTCCTGTTTTTCATTATTCACCCCTAGACTATTTCGGTAGATACAATGCATTTTTTCACCACATACCACCTCTCAATCCATGATTACAAATTAAATTTAAAAAATATCTCAGCTAACAAATTTATGTCTGTATTTTACATTGATTATATTTTATGGATACCTACAAAAGATAATATCTCTACTTAAAATCAATTTCAACAGGAAATTTAAAAACTCATATGTCATCAAGTCAGCGGTTTCCTGTTTTTTTATTTTATATTTTTATCTCTCGGCTATGCAGTGTAGTACTGTGCCTGCGCATTCCACAAGTCTGCATAATGTCCATCCCTGGCTAAAAGCTCCTCATGGCTTCCCCTTTCTACTATTTTCCCTTTATCGAAAACCATAATCTCATTGCAGAAGCGGCAGCTGCTCATCCTGTGTGATATATATATGCTTGTTTTGTCCTTAACCATCTCGTCAAACCTTTCATATATTTCCTGCTCGCTTATAGGATCTAAGGCCGCAGTGGGCTCATCGAGTATTACAAAAGGTGCCTCCTTGTAAAGTGCCCTGGCTATGGCAACCTTCTGGGACTCTCCTCCGCTCATCTCTACTCCATTGTCATCATATTTAAACAGAGGGGTGTTAAGCTTCTCAGGCATTTTCTTAATCCTTTCTGCAACCCCTGCCTGATTAAGGCACCTCCACACCCTATCCTCGTCATATTCCTTACCTGAGGCTACATTTTCTCCTATGGGAAATGCAAACAGGCTGTAATCCTGAAAAACCACTCCAAAAAGCTTAAGATACTCCTCATAGCTATATTTTCTGATGTCTACACCATTCAGGGTTATATACCCCTCTGTAGGCTCATAGAGTCTGCAGAGAAGCTTTATGAAGGTAGTTTTTCCTGCGCCGTTCCTGCCTACAACTGCCATCCTTTTTTTCGTATTTAATTGGCAGCTTACATGATCAAGCACCTTAACCTCACTTCCAGGATAGGAGAAGCTTACATCATGGAACTCTATCTCATACTCATTGTCCATGCGCTTTTCAACAGGTATGGTGCCTTTATGCATTCCGTTTTCAAGGTCCATAAATTCAGTAAATGTCTCCATAAAGTTGCAGCGTTTTCTTATATCGGCACCTGTGGTTATGAAGGAGCTGATTGAGGTATTAAACTGTACCAATGCACCCACATATTTAGTTAAGGAGCCAATGGATATGGCGCCTGAAAGTATTTTAATCACAACAATGATATATGAAAAAACAGTATATACGCTGTTAACACATAACTGTGATAGCTGCTGGTTTCTTTCCACCCTTACCATGGTTTCATAAAACTTCCTGCCCATAGCCGAGTACCTTTTATAGCTTTCCATAATCATATTCTTCATATTAAACAGCCTTATAACCTTGCCGGAGCCGTAGTCAAATACAACCTTGGCATCAAGGTAATGCATGCACATCTCCATACCTGTATGGTTTTCAAAAAGCTCCTTTTCCTCTTTTTCATATTTATAATAAACCTGCATGGATGCCTTAACTATGGCAAACATAAGAACTATAAAAAACATAGTTGTTATATAAGAGTTGCCTAAGAAGCTTATAAGCCCTGTACTCTCCCCAGGCTGTGAAAAGCATAGCATAGCTACTATTACAAAGGCAGTAGTTACTGAAAGCACTGACGTTAGAAGCTTTCTATAAAGCTCCAGTATTGCATCAAGCCCTCCATATAGAAATGTAGTATATTGGGTATGGTTTATCCTTTCCTTTACTTCTGATTTTTCCATAGTCGCAAAGTCAAGCTCAAATGCCTTTTCTCTAATGAATATGGGGAGTTTGTGGAATAAAAGCTGCCCTTTACATATCATGACCTCATCCAATAAGCTGTTTAAAATTCCAAGAATCAGATTACATACCACCAAGGCAATAGCTGTTATAATGGCTCCTTTATATTCACCAGATAGAAGCTTGTCGATTATGCCTGCAGACAGTATAAACCCAACATATGGAATGGCCGCATCAAGTACGGAGTAAATAATAGCTAAAGGGATTGCTGCATTATCCATAGAATGTATTGTCTTTAGCAGCCTGAAGCCTGTTTTATGATAACCAAAAGCCTTATTAAGTCCTTCCTTTATACTACTCATAGCAAACCTCCCCCTCTATCTCCTTATGATTATTATTGCTATCATTATAATAATGGGCCTGTATATCAAACATCTCCGCATATTTGCCATTAAGCTCCATCAGGGAATCATGAGTACCCTCTTCAGCTATTCCCCCATGCTCCAGAAAAACAATCCTGTCACAGAACCTTGTGGAGCTAAGCCTGTGTGAGATAAATATGCTGGTCTTGTCCTTAGTGAGGCTGTTATATTTTTCATACATATTGCTTTCAGCTATGGGGTCTAAGGCTGAGGTTGGCTCATCAAGTATAACTATAGGGGCAGCCTTATAAAGAGCTCTGGCCAGCATAAGCTTCTGCAGCTCCCCGCCTGACAGCACAACTCCATTGGGGTCCAGTTCCTTCAAAAGCATAGAGTGGATTCCCTGGGGAAGCTTCTGCACCTTTTCCCATATGTCTGCCTTCTTCAGGCAGCTCCCCAGCCTTTCATAGTCAATTTGGCTCTCCACCTGTCCTGTTATATTGCTATCTAGTGGAAAAGCAAATGCAAACACCTCCTGAAATACAACTGACAGCTCCTTATAATATTCCTCCCTGGGCAGTCTGCTTATGTCTACTCCATCCAGGGTTATAGTTCCAGAGGTTGGCTTGTATAGGCCTGCAATAAGCTTTACCAGTGTAGACTTACCGGCTCCGTTTACTCCTACCAATGCCAGTTTTTCACCCTTGCTTATAGTAAGGCTCACATCCTTCAGGGAAGGCTTGCCTGCCCCGGGATAAACATAGCTAACATTATGGAGCTTTATTTCATGGGAACAGCCCGGATTAGGAATCCTATCGAAGCCTCCCTGAGGCTCTTCATCCAATCCATATTCCATAAATTCACGGAACTCGCTCATTACTACCGAATTGCTCCAAAGCTCCCTGGCAGCACCTACCAGACCGCTCATCCATGCTCCAAAGCCTGCAATTACTCCTATCATAAGGATAAATCTATCCACACCAAGCCTGCTATTCATCAGCTCATATATAAGGTATATATATACTATCCCATCCCTTATGGCGGCAAGTATTCTATCAATAGCCTTAGCCCTGAAATACTTCATCCTTATCCTTCTGGTTATTTTTCCGAATGAGCTCATGAACACCCCAAAGGCATTCATAAACCACCCCTTCATTCCATAGATTTGTATATCCTTTATATTTCTGCTGTCTATTGTTTCATTAAGAAGATATTTTTCCTTTTCATATAACCGGTTTCTCTCTTCCTTATGCTTATAATCCCACTGGCTTGCACTCCAGTTCATATATGAAACAAATGCTGTAGAAGCTAGCATATAAATTAATATAAAGGGATTTATACTTCCAGCCACAATGGAATATATAGCAAGCCCTAATATGTTTTTTATAAACTCGGGAACCTGCTTAATAATAGCTTCAATACCTATATTGTTTCCTGCGTGAAAGGCCTTTATGGCAGCCTCCATTTTCTTCTGTCCTTCGGAGTTTTCAAGCACTTCATAATCCATTGAAAGTACATGCTCCTGGCACTCTTTCATGTCTATCCTGAGCATAAAGGAATCATTGAACACTTTTATATCTGAGTAGGATGATAAAATCCTTATAAGCTGCAGCAGAATCACGTATCCTGACAGAACTGCTATTATACTCAAAGGACTCATTGCCCCTGAAAGCATAGAAACAGCCAGGCTTGGAAGCAGAACTGACAGGAAGGGCTGCAGCGCACCTACAACTACACTAATTGCCCCGTATGCATATACCCTGTATCCCTCATATTTATTAAGAAGCCGGAAGGAGTATTTAAGATTTCCCCATAGTGAGTACCTTTTCTTCAAAACACTTTTTTCCATAACAAATCCTCCATTATTTACAATTATCACCCTAATATAAATATAAAGCAGGAACTCCTTTCATTGGGAGTTCCTGCACCAATTGATGTATTTTTT